>URZS01000010.1 GCA_900552445.1 uncultured Veillonella sp.
GAGATCTACACTCTTTCCCTACACGACGCTCTTCCGATCTGCCTTATTGCCTTTGCATCCTCTTTGGACCAAGTTGGCCCTATTACACGGGACGTAACTGATGCTGCTTTAGTATTGAATGCAATCTCTGGTTATGATGCGAAAGATTCTACATCTATTCCAGGTGCTCGTGTAGATTACACTCCAGCCCTTGTAAATGATGTAAAAAATCTAAAAATTGGCGTGCCAAAAGAATTTTTCGGTGAAGGTCTCAATAGTGAAGTTCGCAAAGCTATGGAAGAGGCTATCGAAACATATAAAAAATTAGGTGCTGAAATCGTTGAGGTTTCATTGCCTAACTCTAAATATGCATTGTCTGCGTACTATATCATTGCATTGGCAGAGGCAAGCTCTAACTTGGCTCGTTATGACGGTGTAAGCTATGGTATGCGCGTTGCTGCTGACAATTTAGTAGAAATGTCTACTAAAACTCGTACAGAAGGCTTTGGTCCTGAAGTACAACGACGTATCTTATTAGGTACTTATGTATTGAGCGCAGGTTACTATGATGCTTACTATTTGAAAGCATTGAAAGTACGTCGCCTCATTAAAAACGAATTTGATGAAGCTTTCTCCAAAGTGGATTTAATCTTAACACCAACTGCACCTAATACGTCTTATAAATTTGGTGAAAAAGCAAATGATCCATTAGCAATGTACTTAGAAGATATCTGTACAGTACCAGCTAACCTTGCAGGTATCCCAGGTATCAGCATTCCAGCAGGTATGAGCAGCAGCAATTTACCAATCGGTATGCAATTGCTTGGTCCTGCTATGGGTGAAGAAACATTGTTACGTGCAGCTTTCACATTTGAACAAGCGCGTCCAGACTGTCAATTAGTAGCACCAACTGGGGAGGTTTCTCTATGAGTAGTAAATACGAAACAGTCGTTGGTTTAGAGGTTCATACAGAGCTTAAGACGAAGTCTAAAATCTTCTGTGGTTGTACCACTGAATTCGGCGGTGATCAAAATACACATGTATGCCCAGTGTGCCTTGGCTTGCCTGGTGCTATGCCTGTGTTAAATAAACAAGTAGTAGAATTTGCTATTAAAGTAGGTTTAGCATTGAATTGTGAAATCCTTAACTTTAACAAATTTGACCGTAAAAACTACTACTATCCTGATTTGCCTAAAAACTATCAAACATCTCAATATGATTTGCCAATTTGCTTGAATGGTCACTTAGACATCGAAGTAAATGGTGAAACTAAACGCATTGGTATTACGCGTATTCACATGGAAGAAGATGCTGGTAAATTGGTCCATAGTGGTAACACTATT
The DNA here is from genome assembly GCA_900552445.1 of uncultured Veillonella sp. Lineage (GTDB taxonomy): Bacteria > Bacillota > Negativicutes > Veillonellales > Veillonellaceae > Veillonella. Next base: position 1,323 of record URZS01000010.1, read on the forward strand.
TCCGATTCTAATTCCTCCAATGTCGACTACAATCGTACTGGTGTACCTCTTCTTGAAATTGTATCTGAACCAGATATTCGTTCTGGTGCAGAAGCGAGAGCATACGTTGAAAAGTTACGTTCTATTTTGCAATATTTAGAAGTATCTGACGGTCGTATGGAAGAAGGTTCTTTGCGTTGTGACTGTAACGTATCCGTACGCCTTCGCGGTACTACAGAGTTCGGTACACGTACAGAAACTAAAAACGTTAACTCCTTAACTGGTATTCAAAAAGCTATCGAGTACGAAGCATTGCGTCAAGCAAAATTAATCGAAGCTGGTGGTAAAGTAGACCAAGAAACTCGTACATGGGATGATGCTCAAGGCATTACTCTTGGTATGCGTAAGAAAGACGCAGAAAATGATTACCGTTACTTCCCAGAACCAGATTTGGTACCAATCGTAATTACAGACGAAAAAATTGAAGAAGAACGCCGTGCATTACCAGAATTACAAGATGCTAAAATTGAACGCTTTGTATCTGAATATGGCTTGCCTCGTGAAGATGCAACAATTCTTACTGTAGCTCGTAAGACTGCAGACTTCTTAGATGCAACTGTAAAAGCTGGTGCAGATCCTAAAACGGTTGCTAACTGGATGCTTGGTGACTTGTCCAAGATGATCAATGAAAATGGCTTAACATTTGCTGAATCTAAAGTAAGCCCTGAAAACTTGGCTGGTATGATTGCTCTTATCGATAAAGGCACTATTTCCGGTAAAATTGCGAAAAAAGTTATTGTATCCATGTGGGAATCTGGCAAGGATGCAGATACTATCGTAAAAGAAGAAGGTCTTGTTCAAATTACAGATACAGGCGCTATTGAAGAAATCGTTAAACAAGTTATCGCTAACAACCCACAACCAGTGGCAGACTTCAAGAGCGGTAATGGTAAGGCTATTGGCTTCTTAGTTGGTCAAGTTATGAAGGAATCTAAAGGCCGTGCTAACCCTGGTATGGTTAATGAATTACTTCAAAAATTCTTGAATGACTAATCTGTGCGTTAGCATACATTAGTTACAACCAATACTAAAACAATACATCCCCTATAGATATATGAATTTTGATCTGCACCCATTTTCTTGGACAGATATAATTAAGCTATTTTTGGGGAATGAGTTCGGTATTCTACCGGACTCATTCCTTTTAATTTGAGCTTGATACGTTTTGTATTGTAATAATCAATATAATCTCTTAATTTGTTGATAAAATCTTCATAGGAAGTAAATTTCTCCAAATATAACAACTCTGATTTTAGTAAGCCAAAGAAGTTTTCCATCACACTATTATCCAAACAGTTTCCTTTTCGAGACATACTTTGGATGATAGCGTGATTTTTTAATGTTTCTTGATAACTGCTATGCTGGTACTGCCATCCTTGATCTGAATGTAAGATGCAGCCTTTGCTATGTGGCCTGCTCTTAAAGGCTTTATTCAACATAGATAACACCTGTGTTAATACAGGTCGTTCTGATATTTCATAAGATACAATTTCACCATTATACATATCTAAGATTGGTGATAAATAAACCTTACGCCCAAACAGATGGAATTCGGTAATATCTGTTGTCCATTTTTGATCTGGCTTTGTTGCTGTAAAGTTTCGCTTAATAATATTAGGAGCAATTCTTCCTTCTGTACCCCTATATGAACGGTACTTCTTTAGACGCACTTTACATGTTAAGTTTTCTTCCTTCATAATACGCATCACAACTTTGTGATTCACATGGAAGCCTAATTTATGTAATGCTATTGTGATTCTGCGATAGCCGTAACGACCTTTGTTCATCGATACAAGTGTGCGAATAGCTTCTCGTTCTTCAACATATTTGTCTCCCTTCTTTATGCTAGCTAGGCGTGCATAATACGTACTGCGACTAATGCCAAAGTATTTGAGCATAAACTGAAGAGGATATATGTTTCTTAATCTTTCTATGGCAATTGCTTGTGCTTTTTTTTTACAGCTCGGTTAGGTTTAGCAATTTCACGCATTTCTTTCATAAAGTCGTCATAAAAAGATATTTCATACTTTAATCGAGCGATTTCAGCTTCTAGTTCTTTTATCCGTTCTTTGTCTGATTTAATGCATTGATCTTTTGTGGGTGGTATTAGTTCTTTCGGTTTCATAGATGGTCTACCTTTAGGCTTAGATTGTAATCCTGAGATTCCTTTATCTAAGTATCTTTTTTGCCATGCTACAATTAGACTAGGATTGTCTAAATTAAATAATTCTGCTGTTTCTTTAAAGGATAACTTATCTTTCCACCTAGTTTCAAGAACTTTACGTTTAAAATCTGCTGAAAATACTTGTTTACTAATTTTATGATCCAAATTATGACTAAGTTTAAATTTGTATAGCCAACTTTTTACAGTACCTTCTGGAACCTCAAGCTCTTTAGCAATTCTATAACGACCCCATCCTTTTTCAGAAAGATAGATAGCCTTTTCTTTTACTTCTTTTGAATATTTTGACATAAAAAACTGCACCTCCAAAAATTGTGTCCAATTTTTGGGGTGCAGTTCAACTTTTACCATAGGCGTTTTTAATTTCTCGAATTTAGGATTTAAGGAAATCAAATACTCTACGATATCTGGACTTTGTTTAATCAAATTAGACAACGTCGTTTTTGCATCGATATGGAATCGACCATCAGCATCAGCTTTTAATGGTTCTTCCTCTACCTCTTCTGCAGCCTCTTGGGCCAAGGATTTTTCTTTACTACTATCGCCTACAAAGTCAGTTTTATCCCAAGTCAACAATGTACGGGATCCTTCTAATTCACGGATATGAGTGCAATCTTGCATCATTTCTAGTACACCACGGAATTTACCATTTTCATCGCGCACTGCCGTGTAGATAACATAGATGAACAAGCCCGGTTTATTGATCCAGAATTCAGCTTGGCTTTGCTCTCCAGAGCGGAACTTCTCTACGATTTCTTCTACTATGTGAACAGACTTCGCTGGATGACAGTTCTTCACCTCACGACCAATAACGTTGGCACTGCGAGGGAAAATACGATGTGGTGTATCGCTGTAGAATTTAACAAGTTCATTTTCATCTACATAGGATAAATCCACAGGAAGATGACGGAATAACAAATTGATTTGCTCTAATGTCAATTTGCCAGTAGCTACATCTAGAACAGCATCCTTATTTACAGCTGCACCACCTACAGGACCAACATATTTGGATAATAGTCCTGCCAAATCGTTTAGGAACTCGTTAGATACACCGTTTTGACCGGAGTTATTTGCATTTAGTTGCGCCGCAGAATCATTGATGCCTGGCACTACATATAAACCTGGTGGATCAATGATAGCATAACCAATTTCATGGTCATTTTTGCTCATGCGCACAAACTCTTCGTCGCTTAACAGTTTATAGGATGTCGGCAATAGTACCTCTAACTCTTTGGAGTTCAAATCGCGTAACTTCTCTAAGGTTTCTGGTACAGATGCTAAGAATTCTTCGTATTTATCCTCCCGCAACAAAGCATAGGATGCAGAGATAGCATCGCGCACGCCGTCATCAAAAGTCCACATAATACGTGTTGGGCGGTCAAAACCATGATCCTCTAGCATTGGATACAGTTGATTTTGCTTACGAGACAGATGCGTTCTCCATTGCGCTAAAGAATCAAAGATACCAAGCCAAGGGTTCTTAATAAACTTCTCTTGCTTCAATAATTCATCTGCTTCACGAGCAACCTTTTCAACAGCATTGATTTCTTCTAAGTACACCCACAACGGATGATTTTCAGGATACTCATTTTCTGCGCGAACTAATACGCCATCGAACAAGTTCAATAGTTCATCCATCTTATCTAGGATTTCTTCATCCTTGTAAACACCTTTTAAACTTTGCTCTGCATATGCAAACTCATCAGGCGTACAAGTACCTAGTTTTTCTTTCAAAATACGATTGCCCTCTTCTAAGGACAATTTGCCGTCTAAATAATCTTCTTTAACGGACACAATAATTCTGTAACGTTCATTGTTAATATCTAGCTTTTGTTTTAATGGATTCATATGTATACCTCCAGGGGCTAATTGATGATTATGCTTCTATTATATCATTTTGAAAATTACTTTCAGTAGCTATAGATACAGTTTTATTATTTTGTAAAAGTTTCTCAACTAAGTTCACTTAATTGTGATTAACATCTAATTAAAAGTAAATTATACAAATAGTGCATCATCTTTAGCTTTCACATAAAGAGCACCCATACCATGTACGGGTGCTCTTTATTAGATATTAAAAATCAATATATTCAGTTTTAGAAGATGCTACCGGATTACCATTAGAGTCTCTAGCAGGGTTAAATCGCCATGTAGAAATAGTTGCAACGAGAGCCGCATCAACAGCGCTAGAGCCACTAGATGCTACAATCTCAATATCCCCTACAGAGCCGTCTTCATTGATGGTAAAACGTACATCTGCACCGTGAACAGCACCGCTATAACTGGCAAGAATCGCTTGGTCTACAGCTGGCGTAGATACCGCTGTAGGCGGTTGATAAGGAGCCGCCAATACAGAGGCCGCCAAACCAGTTACAAACAATGCGCTCAACATTGTACAGCGCAACACTTTATTCATCATTATCTCCTTATTTAGCTGTTACAGCATGCTTAGGCAGAGTAATTGTCATCCCAATAATAGATTCATGAGCCTTTTGATCCGTGCCAATGGCAGGTGTGAACTTCCACTGCATGATTGCTTTTTTTACTGCTTCATCAACGGGAGCATAACCAGAGGAACGTTCAACGAAAACATTTTTAACATTCCCTTTTTTATCAATCAAGAAGCGTACGCGCATATCTGGCGCTACCGTAGCCGTTTGAGGAATCTCAGGCAACTCAGGTTTTACAATATGAACCTCTCTTGGAGATTCTAAGAACTTTGCCGCATCAACTGTATAATTACCTAACATGCCGAAAGATGCAACAAGTACAGCTGCAGCAGTGTATCGGAATAATTTATTCATAATAAGCCTCCTTATTCATTTTGTCTATGCATAATATCATACTAAATAAAGATGAATTTTTAAAGAATATTTTCTTATTGATAAAATTTCTCATTTATGATATATTAAATTCAAGATAACTGTTCGGACTTACATATCAGGTTGATATGACAAAAAATTACACAAAGGAGGTTCATCATGAGACGTAGAAAGCGTATTCAAATGAAGGTCATGATAGTACTTGGTATCGTTGCTCTCATTGGGCCAAACCATCTACAATCTCTCATCCACTAAACGATCGTGACCTTAGCAGAAAACCGTATAACTGCCACTAGCCGCTACGTTAGTAGCGGCTATTTTTCCGTTTAAATCGGGGTAGATTACATCATTTTTGTATTAACAAGATAACGAAAGATTTTAAACTCAGTATCTACAAAAGGAGATTTATTATGAAATTCAATCGAATCTTACTAATCGTCGTATCATTAGCACTTATGTTGTTTGCATTAGCAGGCTGTGGAAAAGACGCGGCGCAAGACAATCAGAAAAAATTAAACGTCGTTGCCACAACGACAATGTTAACGGATTTAGTAAAAGAAATTGGCGGTGACCATGTATCTGTACAAGGTCTCATGGGCCCAGGCGTAGACCCGCACCTCTACCAAGCTAGCGCCGGCGATGTAACAACTATGTCTAAGGCAGATGTTGTGGTGTACAACGGCATTCACTTAGAAGGTAAAATGGGTTCCATTTTCGATAATTTAACAAAACAAAATAAAGCTACTATCCGCGTATCTGATGCCATTGATCCAGCCACTCTACTCGACTTTGATGAAGAAGATGGTGTAAAAACTAAAGACCCTCACATTTGGTTCGATGTAGCTAACTGGAAACTAGCAGCCAAAGCTGTTTACGAAGGTCTTGCGAAAGCAGATCCAGCGCATAAAGAAGATTTCAAAAAACGATATGATGCATATCTTACAAAATTAGATGAAACTGATGCGTATATCAAAGCACAAGCAGAATCTATTCCAAAAGAATCTCGCGTACTTGTAACAGCTCACGATGCATTCCAATACTTTGCTCGCGCTTATGGCTTTGAAGTAAAAGGTTTACAAGGTGTAAGTACTGCTACAGAGGCAGGCACACAAGATGTAAATGAACTTGTTCAATTCATCGTAGATCATAAAATTAAAGCTATCTTCGTAGAATCTTCTGTACCACACAAAACAATTGAAGCCGTTCAAGAAGCAGCTAAGGCTAAAGGCTGGAATGTTGCCATCGGCGGCGAATTATACTCCGACTCCCTCGGTTCTGAAGGCACTGAAGGCGGCACATATATTGGCATGGTAAAAGCTAATATCGATACAATTGTTAAAGCACTTAAATAAAGGAGGTCTCCATGGAATGGGCCGTTGAAGTTGAAGATATGACCGTAGCCTATACGACAAAACCCGTATTATGGGACGTAGATATGAAGGTACCCATCGGTTCTTTAGCGGCCATCGTCGGCCCTAATGGAGCCGGTAAATCTACATTATTAAAGGCCATGTTAGGCCTATTAACAGTTATCTCAGGTAGTGTTAAGTTTTATATCGACCACCACTTAGCGATGGACAAAAAGGATTACAAGAAAATCGCCTATGTCCCTCAAAGCGGTAGCGTAGACTGGGACTTTCCTACTACCGTATTAGACGTTGTACTTATGGGCCGCTATGGTCATCTAGGTTGGTTCAAACGACCAAGTAAAAAGGATAAGGAGCTGGCCCTCTCCATGATTGAAAAAATGGGCATGAGCGACTATGTAAATAGGCAAATTCGTCAGCTTTCAGGGGGCCAACAACAGCGTGTGTTCCTCGCGAGAGCCCTCGTACAAGAGGCAGATATTTACCTCATGGACGAGCCCTTCAAGGGCGTCGATAAAACGACGGAGCACGCTATTATCTCCCTTTTACAAGAAATGAAAGCGCGCGGCAAAACGGTTATTGTCGTACACCACGATTTAAATACGGTGCCTCAGTATTTCGACTGGGTAACGATGGTCAATAAGCAAACTGTTGCCTACGGTCCTGTGGCAGAGACCTTTACTGAAGAAGCCATCGAGCGCACCTACGGCAAGGGGAGGATTGTATGACTATTCTCCAATCCTACACGACACAGATGGTATTGCTCGGCACAGCTCTCTTGGGCCTTGCCAGCGGTATTGCAGGCACCTTCGCAGTACTGCGCAAGGAAAGCCTCATCGGTGACGGTCTCTCTCACGCGGCACTGCCTGGTGTAGTCATCGCGTTCTTGCTGACCGGTATAAAAGACATCGAGGTACTGATTATAGGTGCCGCTCTGTCCTCTATCACTGCGGCGTGGCTCATTACCATCACCGTAGAAAACAGTAAAATCAAATTCGATGGCGCTCTGGCTACTATACTATCTGCTTTCTTTGGTCTTGGTATGGTTCTACTCACCTACCTTCAAAGTCTAAACAATGCAGGTCAGGCGGGGCTTTCAAAATTTATATTTGGACAGGCCGCCACCATATTAGCCCGCGATGTGTACATTACATCGGCAGCAGCGCTCATCATTATCGTTTTAACAGCCTTATTTTGGAAAGAACTCAAACTCATCTCTTTCGACGTAGAATATGCTAAAACACTGCAAATTCCCGTCACCTTTACACTCATTTTATATCGTTCCCTATTGATCATGACCATCATCATCGGCATTCAATCAGTAGGTGCTATCTTGATTAGTTCCCTACTCATTGCACCGGCCGTAGGGGCCCGTCAATGGACAAACAAGCTAGGTACCATGTGCATACTAGCAGGATGTTTCGGCATGGTGTCTGCCATTGGCGGTACCCTTTGGAGCACAACAGTACAAAAACTGCCTACAGGGCCTGCGATCATCGTCATTCTGTCGGTTATCGTACTGTTAAGCCTCATTTTTGCACCTAATAGAGGCATGTTGTGGCAATATCGTAAAAACAAACAATCAAAACAAGCTTTACTATCAGAAACCGCAAAGATAAGCCCCGCCGATTTGCAACAAAGGATATATAGAGCAGACAGTGGACAGCCTCGCATAGGAGGTGCCCCATGACAGTACATACAGAGATTTTACTCATCGCCATTGCAGTATCCATCGCGTGCGCTATCCCTGGTGTATTCCTCGTGTTGCGCCGCATGTCCATGATGGCCGACGCCATTACGCACACCGTATTCCTGGGCATCGTGCTCGCATTCTTTGTAACGGAAGATTTAAACTCTCCCTTGCTTTTAGTAGGGGCAACCGTAGTCGGTGTAGGAACGGTATGGCTTACAGAGATGGTTCATAACACGGGCCTCGTCAACGAAGACGCGTCCATTGGTATCATCTTCCCGCTCCTCTTCTCCATTGCCATCATCCTCGTCAGTCTCTATAGCGGCAACGCACACCTGGACGTAGATACAGCACTTCTAGGAGAAATCGCGTTTGCCCCATTCGACAGATGGATTGTAAACGGTACCGACTTAGGTCCTGTATCACTATGGATTTCCCTTGGGGTAGCGGTCATCAACCTCCTATTAGTTATGCTCTTCTACAAGGAATTGCAGCTCTCTACCTTCGATCCACTATTAGCAGGGCTTTTCGGCTTCATGCCCGCCCTCATCCACTACGTGCTCATGACCATGGTATCCCTCACCGTTGTGGCCTCCTTCCAAGCGGTAGGTGCCATCCTCGTTATTGGCCTCATGATCGGGCCTGCGGTTATCGCTTATTTATGGACGGACTCTGTGAAAGCCATGCTCACTAGCAGTATCATCATCGGCATTATCTGTGCCGTCATCGGTACAGAAGTTGCTTTCACCCTAGACGTATCCATTGCAGGCGCTATCGCAACGACGATTGGTATCGCTTTATTAATTGCCGTTATTTGCACGCCAAAGACGGGCTATATCGCAACCTATCTTCGCCAGCGCCACTTGCGTCGTCACTATCGAGAAACGATGATGCTCTGCCACATCTATACCCATATGAATACACCTATAGCGGCCATTGAAAACGGTATCGGCACCATTCACGAACACTTGAACTGGAAGCCAGCCTATACACACCAAGCCGCATCACACCTTAAGAAGCAAGGCTTGTTATATGTAACAAATGGGTACTATATGCTGACCGATAAAGGCGTGGCACAAGTGAAAGAAATCATTTAATTAACGTTAATCAGACACCTCTAAAATACATACTTTTCCAACAAAAAGGAGCTGAAATCAATTAAGATTCAGCTCCTTTTAATCTAAAATGCAATCCGCATTTGGTACCATTTAGCACCGCCATGATCAGACTCTGATTCACCTTCATTTACAAAACCAAACTTGGCATAATAAGGAATCTTTTCTTCCTTACAAGTTAAAATAACACCCTTACGTTTTTCCTCTCTCGCAAGGTCGATAAATGCCTCTATCAACTGACCACCTATACCACGATTGCGGTATTCTGGCATCGTATTTAAACCAAATATCATCTGCCATGCACCATTGGGATTATGCAGCGAAGCATCGGCGAACATCTCGTCCATTAAGATTTCATCATCCGTTACAAAACCATCAATAAAACCAATAGGTGTATCGCCGTCAAAGGCCATTAAAAACTGACCTGCATAATGATCTAATCGCTCCTTAAAAGCCTCACGAGGCGCTGCTTCAGCAGGAGGGAAACAAGTGGCTTCTATATGTGTCACTAAATCTAAATCTGCAGTTGTCGCTTTTCGTATTAATATATCCATAACTTTCTCCATCGTATTTACATATCGGTTTTAGTATATACCGTTTATAAAACAAAGGCTACACATTCAATGAGTGATGTGTAGCCTTATATTAATAATCTCACAAATTACTTTCCATATAGATTGTCTAGCAATTATTATTTCGTATATTTAGGCACATTGCGATATTGCATTGGTAAGGAATTCTCTTTTACCTTAAAGCCGTGCTTTTCGTAAAATGGTGCATTCTTGCTATCGCCAATCATAACATTAATGTACAAGTAAGACTTGTAAGCGTCTTTCACCATTTCTAGCAAATGACCTGCAATACCTCGGCCGTGATAATCAGGATGAACTAGTACATAGTTGATAAAACATACGAGTTCGCCATCATCCATGACGCGGATAAGGCCCACCAAACGGTCGCCATCCCACGCACTAATCACACGAGAGGAATTCATGAGCGCCTTGTGTAATCGATCAGGATATTTACCTACCACCCAACGAACAGACAGAAATAAATCTGCTACTTGCTGGGATGTAAAATTTCGCTCCTCAGTATATGTAATCTCCATAAAAGCTCCTCCAATGAATCCCAAGATAGCTCTATCAATCGAGTTCCTTGCTCATATAGATAACATCGTCCATAGGGTTATGATAGTACGGTTCGCATTCAACAAAGCCATGCTTCTTATACAAATGTATCGCTGCTTGCAACGGCTCAATTGTATCTAGCACCATTTCTTTATATCCAGAGGCCTTAGCATGGTCCATGATACTTTCAATCAGACGATCACCGAGAGCATGACCACGCCCTTCGGGACGTACATAGAGGCGTTTCATTTCACAACGGGTATCGCTATGCTGATAATACGCCACCATGCCGAGCACCACATCATTATCATCAATAGCAACCAATAATTCACCATTTGGTGCCGTATATTTTTCTGCTATATCTGCTAATTCCTTATCTAAATTCTGAAAGGACAAATCGCGACCAAGCCACTGCGTATACTCAGTAATCAACTCTTTTACTTGATAGATCGGAAGAGCGTCGTGTAGGGAAAGAG
>URZS01000011.1 GCA_900552445.1 uncultured Veillonella sp.
AATGATTTTACACGTACAATTACTAAATTATATAAAAATAATCGATTAGTTAATACTGCATATCAAGGTGATCTTGTTTCTATTGAAATGGATCAGTTATTGGATTTTCAAGATATTTATAAGGTTGTTGATGCAAAAATTGTTGAAGAAAATAGTAAATATATAAAAAAGGACCACTCATAAGAGTGGTCCCAAATTCCTTAGAAGGAGTAGCCTACACCAGCGTGTAAACCTTTTGCAGTTTTATCGTTGCTATCTACGCTATATTTATCATAGCCATAGTATAAGTTTAAGTCGATATCAGGGCGTACTTCGTATTGAGCACCTACTTGGTAAGTTTGCTTAATATCGTTACCCCAACCAGCTTTAGCAAAGCCGTTTACTTTTTCAGTTAAAGGTACATGACCGATAACACCAGCTTGGAAGCCTAGTTCAGTGTCATGTGTACGAATTGCAGTACCTGCACCATAAACGTTTACGTTTGGATGCACTTTGTAAACTAATGCTAATTGATGATCTTTGATATCACCATTTTTTGCATTTACTTTATCGTAAGAATATTGTACTGCAGTTTTATCGGAAAGATCGTGTTGCAAAGAAACACCAAAACCATCGTTGCTATTACCGCCACCTTTAGATACATGTTGTTTAAATGCATAATCAGCTTGTACCTTAGTGGAACCATCACTAATTTTTGTTACAGGTGCTGCAGCAAATGCGCTACCTGCTACAACTGTTGCTGCTAGAGTTAATAATACTAATTTCTTCATTTGTACCTCCTATACACATACCTACTAGTATGTCTTACTAAGTTACTATTTACAGATGTTATAGTTATACACTCTATAAATTAACGTTTCATGAATACAGGGATATCAGGGATACCACTGTTGGAATTTGTTGTGGATGCTGGACGAGATGTAGTTGTTGTTTTACCGAATTCTGGCACACTTTTAGCGCTAGAATTGAAGCCAGTTGCAACAACTGTAATTTGTACTTTATCGCCCAAGCTTTCATCGATAACGGAACCAAAGATGATATTTGCATCAGGATCTGCTGCATCAGAAATAATTTCAGCTGCTTCATTAACTTCAAAGATACTCAAATCAGAGCTACCAGAAATGTTAAGCAAGATGCCTTTTGCACCATCGATGGAAGTTTCCAACAATGGGCTGTTAATAGCCATTTTTGCAGCGTCAGCAGCGCGGTTTTCACCTTCACCAACACCAATACCCATCAAAGCTTCGCCTTGTTCCGTCATGATAGTTTTAACGTCAGCAAAGTCAAGGTTGATCAAACCAGGAATTTGAATCAAGTCGGAAATACCTTTGATACCTTGGCGAAGAACATCATCGGCTTTACTGAATGCATCAGTAATAGTACATTTTTTATCAACAACTTGTAGTAATTTGTCATTAGGGATAACGATAATTGTATCAACTTTTTGAGTCAAGAACTCAATACCTTTTTCTGCTGCAGCACGACGGCGTTTACCTTCGAACGCGAAAGGTTTAGTTACTACACCTACAGTTAATGCACCAACTTCTTTAGCACATTCTGCAACGATTGGAGCAGCACCAGTACCAGTACCACCGCCCATACCTGCAGTTACGAATACCATGTCAGCACCTTCAAGAGCTTTGATGATTTCTTCGCGACTTTCTTGAGCAGCTTCTTCACCAACTTGTGGATTAGCACCTGCGCCAAGACCTTTAGTTACTTTTTCACCAATTTGAATTGTTACATCTGCTTTAGACAATTCAAGCACTTGGTTTTCCGTATTAACTGCTATGAATTGAACACCTTTAATTTGGTTATCTACCATGCGATTAACAGCGTTGTTACCACCGCCACCAACACCGATAACTTTAATATTTGCAAAATCAGACATTGAACTTCCTCCTCTTATCGTTATTTATCGTATCAATATACGTCCCAATGTATCGATTTATATACTGACTATCTTATAACAATTACATTTATTTTACACTAAAATTTGAAAACTTTCCACTATATAGAATGTGATTTATTAGAATCGCTTAGTCATAATAATTTTGCGTATAGCACCTACATTAATAAATACTCGCAACCCAAACCCAATGAGGGCTACATAATATAAATTAATACCAATTAGGTCTCCTACATATACAAGAATAACAGCTAAAACTACATTTGAAAAGAACCCAATCACAAAATTACTGAGATCAAAAATTCGTTCCAACGCAGCTCGACTACCGCCAAACACTGCATCTAATGCAGCCAGAACCGCTACAGATGTATAGTTCGCATAACCGATAGGAATATGAAGTGGTGCTATCCAACCTAATGTAGCTCCTACAATGAGTCCTACGATGGCAAAGATATAAATATTCATTCTTTACCTCCTAACTCATTAGGCTTCATATGTTCTTCTCGGAAGGTTCCTGTAAAAGCTGGAATAGCTATCTCATTCTCTTCCTTGATAGTTACTTTAATCCCCCAATGTTTAAGCGAATCTACTACGCCACCACGCATAGTAAGGGCAGAGTTTAACGTTTTAGGATCGCCAATAGCTTTTACAATAAAGGGAGCTCCAAAGACTTTCCCATTAACGGTAATAGTAGGACCAGAACAACGTATTTCTGATGTACCTATCAACCGTTGGTCATTGATGGCTATCGCCTCAGCCCCACCAGCGCGTAACTCATTGACGATACGTAAAATATCTTCATCATGAATTACAAACAAGTTTGGATTTTCACCACTTTGAATTGGTTTCAAACTATCTTCAATCAACACGCTAACTCCAGAACCTTTAACATTTGTTAAGGCCGCTCTCATCATGAGCTGCTCATCAACCTTTACGTCTGTAGTAGTGCCATTTTGTTTGAGCGTTTCTATTTGCTTTAATAAAGCATCCCTCTCGCTTTGGGCTTCACGTAGTTGAACGGCTAAATCACCAGCCCGTTGCAAGCGAATGTTTTCTTCTATATTATCTTGTGTCATCTTATATTGAGTTACAACCATGAACCCTAATATACAGCTGACTAAGGCTATTGCCCACCGTTCGTGTCTCACGACAATCATCTACCTTTTATCTTCAACATGACCTTGTTTATCTTGTTTTGTATCATCTTTCTTAGTAGATGAAGTTTCCGTAGTCGGTGCCCCATTTTGATGTTTCTTTCCTTCAGGAATTACATCAGTCTTAATGTACGGTGATGAAATATTAACATCTATATACTGTACATTACCATGGGTTTTCTTAATATCTTGTAACATCGACTGTGTTAGCTCTGCCTTTTTAGGTAAGTCTTTACCATCACCTAAACGAATCTGTACACCAGATACGGTATAAGCCATAATCGCATCAGGATCACCAATATTGACCTCTGCAATATTCTTGAACGTATTTTCATCAAGAGAATTTAAATACTCAAGAGCTGCTAGAATCGGCTTATCTACAACCGTATCACCTAATAAAATATTTCCCGCTTTAACACCAGAAATCATTGGTACAGATGTATCTTGTATGGCTGGTTCTGATGCGATAACTTGACCTTTACTATCAATAGTTAAGTATCCGAACTGAGCCGGTACTACAGCAACGGCCTTACGTTCTACAATGTGAACCTCCATAGTCAGTGGCAATTGATATCGTATGTGGGCTTCTTCAACCCGTAAATCCTTTGCCAATCTAGATTTCAATTTTTCTGTACTAATTTGCAAAATATTGACAGGTTCATGTATATCACCTGCTACCATTACATCTTGTACAGTCACCTTATCCGATCCCGTTATTTTTAAGGATCCAAAAGGAATAGGTAGTGTAAACAACCCCACCAACACGAGAGTAACTGCACCACCGATTTTTAACACTCGTTTTCTAAATACAGCCCGTTCGTCACGAACAGGTGTAGAAGACTGCATCTCCCCAGAGTTGGATGGATGGTTTTGCTTATCATCCATAGATAACTCCTTCTGTTCTATTTAGCCTTTAAAATTTCCCTATACTAGCTGTTAATAGAATTTTTTCACATAATGTAGGGAAATCGATTCCCATATCATTAGCTGCTTTTGGTACTAAAGACGTTGCCGTCATACCAGGAACAGTATTGTACTCAAGAACATACATTTTATCTGCATGATCTGTCATAATATCTACACGAATAACCCCACTACCTTGCACTTCGCGATACACAAGTTCCCCAATGCGTTGCATTTCAGCAGTCATTTCGTCGCTAATAGGTGCTGGTACCAAGTATTCTGTAGCCCCTACAGTATATTTGCTCTTGTAGTCATATTCACCAGAATGTGGACGAATTTCAATAACTGACAATGCTTTACCATCCAAAACAGCCACCGTAAACTCGCGACCATCAAGGAATTGTTCTACTACGAGAATAGGATCATATTTAAGAGCCTCTGTTACAGCTGCTTCTAATTGTGATTCTTCTCGAACAATTGTCACACCAATGCTGGAGCCTTGCGTAGCAGACTTAACTACTACAGGAATGGTAAATTCTTTACGAATATGATCGATAATTGCTTCTGCAGATTCAAGATTACCATTATAAGATTCAGATCTTGCAGTTGGAATATTAGCCCCTTTAAATACGTCTTTACTTACTTTCTTATTCATCCCTACAGCATGAGCCATGATGCCTGAGCCAGTATATGGAATTTCAGCCATCTCTAAAAGCCCTTGCAAGGCACCATCTTCACCATAACGACCATGAATAGCATTAAATACGACTTCACCGCCTAATGAATCGATATCTTGCAATACTGTGCGAGGATTAAGTTCTAATGTTTGAGCCTTGTACCCTTTGCTCACAAGTGCTTCTGCAATAGCTGCACCAGTGCGACGAGATACTTCAGCCTCTTTGGAAGGACCACCCATCAATACGATTATTTGTTTATCTTTCATTGTAAGCCTTCCTCCAATATCGCTAATAATTTTGGGCCATATTGATTAATAGAACCTGCACCCATTGTAATAACCAAGTCATTTGGTCTTACTACTTTTGCCAATACTTCAGGTAAATCATCAACAGATGGTACATAATTTACGTCTTGACCGGTAGCCTCTTTGATGGCATTTGGAATCGTATGCCCATCAATACCAGGGATTGGATCTTCACCAGAGCTATAAATATCTGTCATGTACACTTCGTCAGCGCTAGTGAAAGCAGTAGCAAACTCATCTTTCAACAAGCTTGTACGAGTAAAGCGATGTGGTTGGAATACACAGATGACACGATGTTTCTCAAGTTCTTTTGTAGCTTTCAAAGTAGCTTTGATTTCTGTAGGATGATGAGCATAATCATCTACAACCCATACGCCTGCTACATGACCTTTCGTTTCAAAACGGCGTTTTGCGCCGATAAATTTGCCTAAGCCTTTAGTAATAACACGTGTGTCTACGCCACAACAATCATGAGCAACAATAAATGCCGCTAAAGAATTCAATACGTTGTGGTCACCAGGTACACGCAAACGAACGCGCTCAATATTAACACCTTTATGATATACATCGTATACCAACGTAGAATCTACATAGTGAATATTTTTAGCTACATAATCATTACTATCATCTAAGCCATAAGTAATAAAGTTGCGCTTTACGCGATTCATAACATAGCGAATACTTTCATTGTCACCACATACGATGGCCTTGCCATTTTCTGGAAGTGTTTCTACGAACTCACAGAAAGCATTAAGTAAATTATCCATCGTTTTGTAGTGATCCATATGATCATCTTCAATATTAGTAATAACGATAGTATGCGGGCGCAATTTCAAGAAAGACCCATCACTTTCATCCGCCTCTACAACGGAGAAGTGGCCTTTGCCAAGACAACTGCTACCTTTAAGGTAATCTACTTCACCACCGATAATTACCGTTGGGTCTGCATCAGCCTCTACTAAGATTTGACCAATCATAGATGTAGTAGAAGTCTTACCGTGTGCCCCTGCTACTGCAATGCCATCCGTTACATCGAGCACTGCTTTTACAATATCAGAGCGATGTAAAATAGTAATCCCTTGTTCTTTCGCTGCAACAATTTCAGGATTATTCTCACGAATCGCTGTAGAACGAACTACTGCATCTACACCATTTACATATTCTTTATTGTGACCGATATGAACCGTAGCACCCATTTCTCTAAACTTAGAAATAACTGCGGATTCAGCTACATCTGAACCAGATACGTCATACCCTTTTTGAATTAAAATATTCGCTATAGCACGCATGCCAGATCCACCGATACCAATGAGATGAATCTTGTGAATACCATCTAACATAAAAGCTCTCCTTATTACTTTGCAATAGATAATGCAAGTTTAGCAATATCATGAGCTGCATTTGGTTTGCCCAACTGCAATGCTCGTTCTCCCATTTGTGCCAACAAATCACGGTTGGCCATAAACATCTCAATTTCCCCTATTAAGTCATGAGCACTCAACATTTTATCAACGATCATGTGAGCCGCCCCTTCTTGTACAAAGATACGCGCATTATAGGTTTGATGGTCTTCCGCTGCATATGGATACGGCACCAATACAGATGGAATACCACGAACTGCTAATTCAGCAAGGCCTATAGCACCAGATCTAAACACAGCTAAATCAGCGGCCGCTAAAGCCTTCGGCATATCATGTAAGTACGGCAAAATTAAAGATGATTCACCCAAGCCTTCCCCATCGGTAATACCCAATTGAGATAGTACGGATTCATACTCTCCATTCCCCGTAATATGGATTAATTTAATCCCTTCTTTACCTTGGAAATGCTTATGTACATCAATCATGGCATTATTGATGGTTCGCGCCCCCCGAGAACCACCCGCTATGAGGACTGTGAAAGTATCATCACTTAAGTTGAAATAATTACGTCCCGCTGTTCTTGAGTCAACCAACACCTCAGGACGCACTGGATTACCAGTATACACTACGCGTTTTGCTTTTGAAAAAGATGCTTCTGCATCCTTATAGCCTACCGCTACAACATCAACAAAACGACTCAAAATTTTATTAGTAATGCCTGCAATGACATTCTGCTCTTGAATTATAGTTGGAATATTATGTAATGCTGCGGCCATAAGAATAGGCCCACATACATAACCACCCGTACCAATTACTACATCAGGTCTAAATTTACAAATAATTGCATTAGCTTTAACTATGCCTAACGCAGTTTTACCTAATGTGACTAATGTGCCCAATGATAATTGACGTTGCAAACCTTGTACAGGAATCGTAGTGAACTCAATCCCCTCTTTAGGAACTAATGTAGCCTCTAAGCCTTCCTTAGTCCCTACATATAAAACCTTTGCATCAGGGTGTTGTTTCATGATTTCCTTATATATAGTTATTGCTGGATATATATGTCCACCAGTGCCACCACCAGAAATAATGATTCTTTTCATTAATGGTGTCCCCCTTCTTGCAGCATCTGAACACAAGCTTTAAAGTCGTCACCGCGTTCTTCAAAACAGCTGTACCAATCATAGCTTGCACAAGCCGGAGATAGTAATACAATATCACCAGACTCAGCTAATTTATAACCTTGTTCTACAGCATCTCTCATAGATACAGCGCGGTAAATAGGCTCTACACCAGCCTCTTTTGCAGCCTCTTCAAATCGATCTGCCGCTTCCCCCATGAAAATGACAGCTTTTGTATTTTCTTTAACAAGCTGCATAAACTCTTCTAAAGGCGTCATTTTATCATGACCACCAGCCAATAGGATAACTGGTTTATCAAAAGATTCCAAAGCTTTAACTACAGAATCAACATTGGTCGCCTTAGAGTCATTATAGAACGTAATCCCATCGATTGTTTTAACCCGTTCCAACCGATGTTCTACACCATGGAATTCACTAATAATGCGATGGATTTCCATCACAGGTACTCCTAAGGCATACGTTAAAGCGATAACCGTTAAGATATTTTCAATATTATGACTACCTGGAATATGGATATCTTCATCGCCAATAACGGCTGTCGCTACGCCGTTCTCTACTACATAACACTGACCATTAGCGTAATATGCACCATTCTCGACAGTTTGTTTTTGGCTAATTTGTAGAATGTGACTAGGCGCACGATGTTCCATATCAGCTACTACAGAATCATCAATGTTGAGAACTAAGAAATCGGATTTTAATTGATTTTCAAAGATACGTTCCTTAGCGGCAATATAGTTTTCCATCGTCTTATGACGCGCTAAGTGATCTGGCGTAATATTGAGCATAATAGCCCCAATAGGTCTAAAATGCTTAATTGTCTCTAATTGATAGCTAGATAGCTCGGCTACTAAAAAACCGCCTGCTGGCATCGAATAGGCCACTTCACTAAGAGAGTCCCCAATGTTCCCACCAACGCGAACTGGCTTTCCAGAACCTTCTAGCACTTTAGTTAATAAGGTTGTAGTCGTAGTCTTACCATTTGTACCCGTAACGGCTACGATAGGTGATTTAGATACTTCGTATGCTAACTCTACTTCGCTAACTACATCAATACCGCGAGCTTGAGCAGCTTTTACAATGGGAATATCTAAAGAAATACCTGGAGAAATAACAATGCGATCCACGCCGTCTAACAAGGATTCGTCTTGACGACCTGTAATAATTTCTACCCCAGCAGAAACTAAACGTTCTTCCTCTGCTGTGGGCAACGTTACAGGCTTATAATCATTTAACACAACATGAGCACCCACTTGGGCTAATACCCAAGATGCGCCTATACCGCTGGCGCCAGCGCCAAGCACAAGTATATGTTTATCTCCGTATTCCATCTGTATCACCTAAATTATCAATAAAATAATGTATTCCTATCCTATAAGCATACCATTATTTATGTGTTCCGTTAAGTATTATCTTATAAAGTTATGGTCGCTAATACTACACCAATAACGGCTAAAACAGCACCAGCAAACCAGAAGCGGTTAACTACGGTTTGTTCTGCCCATCCAGACAATTCGAAATGATGATGGATAGGGCTCATTTTAAATACGCGTACACCGCGTGTCTTAAAGGAAATAACTTGGATAATAACAGATAACGCTTCCATAACAAAAATGCCACCGATCACAACAAGCAACAATTCTGTTTTAGTTAAAATAGCCATGGCTGCAAAGGCACCACCTAAAGCCAAAGAGCCTGTATCGCCCATGAATACTTTAGCAGGATTTACATTATATACCAAGAAGCCTAGGCATACAGCGGCTACAATAGCACCAAAGTAAGCAACGCTTTCAGCACCAATAGAGTTCGTCATAGATGCAGCCATAAGGCCAATAACGGAGAAGGCAATCGCCGCCACTGCGGACGTACCGCTTGCGAGACCATCGAGACCATCTGTAAGATTCACAGCATTTGTGGCACCTACGATAATTAAGAAGGCCAATACATAATAACCCCAACCTAATTGAAGTTGTACATCTGCTACAGGAATCCACAATGTGGTAGGAACAACCATAATTTCAGTAATGCAGTAACAGAATACAGCTGCCAAAATAAATTGACCCAATAATTTTTGCTTAGCTGTTAAACCAAGATTACGTTTTTTAACGGCTTTTACAAAATCGTCAAAGAAACCTAATAGACAATGACCTAATGTGAGGAACAATAACATTCCTGTGCCTACATTCCAAGGTGCAAAAATAGCAACGCCAAGAACGAGAGCAATCATCATGAAAGCGCCACCCATTGTCGGTGTACCAGCTTTTGCTTGATGGCTTTCAGGACCTTCTTCACGAATACTTTGTTGTGCGTGCAAAGAACGCAACATAGGAATACCGATTTTACCTAGCACGACTGTAATGATAAAGGTCACTACAAAGGCTAATAGAATATGATATATCATATGAATCCTCTACTTATTAATAAACAGATGACGGCTAGATACAACTAGCCGTTACCTTTTATTCTCGATCTTTTAATTCTTCAACAACGCGTTCCATTCGTAAACCACGGGAACCTTTTACAAGGATAACATCCCCTTTTTCACGAATATCGCTATAAGCATTGGCCATTTCTAAATGGCTATTACAACGGAATGTAGTTAATCCTGCCTTTTTTGCTTCTTTAGCTATAAAAGCAGCTGCATCACCGAAGGTAAATACCACACTATACCCCTCTTCAGCCAATAATTGACCGATTTCACGATGAGCTTCCTCAGAGAAATCACCAAGTTCAAGCATATCTCCAAGCATGGCAATCTTACGTTTTCCTTCTAATTGACCTAATGCTTTAATTGCTTCAGCCATAGAGGAAGGATTTGCATTATATGCGTCATTTAAGATAACGATATCTTCAAATGGTACGATTTCTTGGCGCATAGGAGTGCCGGTAAACTCGCTTAAGCCTTTACGAATTGTATTGGATTTAATCCCCAGCACACGGCCTGCCACGATGGCCGCCAATGCATCATATACATTGTGTTCACCAATCATAGGCAAGAAAATATCGAAGACTTCGTCATAACATTTGCAAGTAAACTTGATACCGTCTTTTTTATAGCGCAAATGACTGCCAATACATGTAGCATTGCGTTCGATACCATACGTAATAGTCTTACCTTTAGCTAGGCTATCCATAGCCTTAACATATGGATCATCTTCATTGAGAATAGCCACACTATTTTCTGGCAAGCAACGAATTAACTCACCTTTTGCTTCTGCAATGGCTTCACGAGATCCTAATAGCTCGATATGACTTGTACCAACATTCGTAATAATACCCATAGTTGGTTCAGCTATTAATGCGAGCTCTTCAATTTGACCAAGGCCACGCATCCCCATTTCTACTACACAAGCTTCATGCTCTGCGGTTAAACGCAACAATGTTTTTGGCAAGCCAATTTCATTGTTAAAGTTTTTCTCTGTTTTTAAAACGTTAAATTCTGTACCTAGTACAGCTGCCACCATTTCCTTTGTCGTAGTTTTACCAGAGGAACCAGTAATAGCTACTACAGGAATATCAAAACGGCGACGATGGTAACGTGCCAAATTTTGGTATGCTACCAAGGTATTTTCTACCTCAATACAAGCAATACCTTCTACGGCACGACCTTTTTCTACAATAGCACCTGTAGCACCCTTTTCAATGGCCGTATTGATAAAATCATGACCATCAAAGGTATCGCCTTTTAAGGCTACAAATAAAAATCCTGATTCAATAGTTCTTGTATCAGTAGACACATCTAAAAACTTAATATTGTCGGTATGTGCACTCGTCCCCGCCGTGGCTTCCACCACCTGAGACAATGTAAATTCTGCCATATTAGATCTCCTTGAGGGCTGCTCGCGCCTCTTCACGATCATCGAAATGAATCGTTTTATCCTTTAAGATTTGGTAATCCTCATGCCCCTTACCTGCAATCAGTACAATATCCCCAGGTTTTGCATTTTTTATTGCATGTTGAATCGCTTCCCGACGATCAACGATAACTTCATAATGAGAGCCTTCACGAAGGCCTTCTTTAACGCCTACTTCAACGTCTTTTACAATTTGTACAGGATCCTCTGTACGTGGATTATCAGATGTAACGTACACCACATCACCATATTGTGCAGCAATGCGGCCCATAATAGGACGTTTAGTAGCGTCTCGATCACCACCACAGCCAAAGACTACGATAATACGATTTTCTTGAATAGCCTTTGCAGTTTGTAAAATATTCTCTAACCCATCAGGTGTATGTGCATAGTCTACAACAACCGCAAATGGTTGACCTTCTTCGATTAATTCAAAGCGACCAGGTACAGCACTAAATGTTTTTAATGCTTTATCGATATCTTCCATAGAGATACCTTCTAACAAACAAGCACCAATAGCTGCTAATGTGTTATATACATTAAATAGACCTGTCG
>URZS01000012.1 GCA_900552445.1 uncultured Veillonella sp.
TTTTAGAGTGAGTCCTTTTTTGTATGGAATCGTATACTACTTTGGTATATAATTAAATAATATTATTGCAAAGGAGAAGCATTATGAAAGACGAGCGATTTATAGTTACGTATCGAATAGAAGCCAGTTCATATGAAGAGGCAAAAGCAATTGCTTGGGCCGTTCAAGTAGAACAAACCATAGAGTTCCCTTATGAGTTTGTTACCGACCCGTATATTAAAGAAACCATCACTGGTCGATTAGAATCTCTTGAGCCTATGGAACAAGGTTCTGCATATGCTAATGTTGGGGTTATACCAAATGCTGCAATCGATGTATCTTGTTACTATGTGGCTCGTATTTCATACCTCATAGACACTACGGCTTTAGAAGCAACACAATTCTTAAATGTTGTCTTTGGGAATTCGTCCTTGCAACCTCATATTTGGGTGGTAGATGTAGAGTTATGTCCGACCCTTTATGACGTGTTTACAGGGCCTCAGTTTGGTTTGCAAGGCATTCGTGACTTAGTGCATACACCGATGCGACCTATGATTCAGGCTGTTGTAAAACCTATGGGAACACCTAATGAAGAGTTAGCTCGTATGTGTGGTGCTTATACACGTGGTGGGGCAGATGTGATTAAGGATGATCATGGTATCTCCAATCAGTCATTTTCTCAATTTACAGATCGAGTAAAGCGATGTGCTGCTATGGTGCAGGAAATGAATGCTGCTCATGGTACACATACTTTATATGCTGCAAACGTATCTGGTGATGGTACAGATGTGTTAGAACGTGCTTATTTTGCTAAAGAGGCTGGTGCTACGGCTCTCATGGTGGCGTCAGGTCTTGTGGGTTTTGGGTGGCTTCATAAACTGGCTACCGATGAGAAACTAGGGCTACCAATTATTCATCATCCAGCTTACTCTGGTAGCTTTGTAAGTCCTGGTACGTCTGGGGTGGCAGATTATCTACAACTAGGCTTATTACCTCGTATCTTTGGGGCCGATATGCCAATCTTTGTTTCCTATGGTGGACGTTTTACTTTTACAGAAGAGCAATGTAAGAGAATTTCGAATTATATTAAACAACCTATGGTGTTGATGAAAGCCGCGTGCCCCGCACCAGGTGGTGGTGTCACAGATGCTCGTCTCAATGAACTAGTTAAGTTATACGGCAATGATACGATGTTCCTCGTCGGTGGCGATATGTTCCGTCGAGGTCCAGACATCGAAGCTAATATGGCGTACTTTGTGGAACGTTTAAATGAATTGTCGGCGAAGGCGTAACCAACTGGCTTTCACCAAAAATATGTAAAGAATTATGATTTAGTATATGGAGTGTTTTGATGAGTGAATCCTCACCGTTGGAGGTCCATGTCATTGCTAGTGGTAGCAAGGGCAATTGTACAGTAATAAAAAAAGGGAACTCCGTCATATTGCACGATGTAGGCATTAGTTGTCGACGTATCGTCAATGGATTAAAAGAATTGCATATCGATATGGCACAGGTAGAGGGGATATTTATCAGTCATGAACATAGTGATCATATAGCTGGACTACAGCAATTGCTGAAACGCTTTGATATCCCTGTGTATACAAAGCAAGGAACGTGGCGTGAGATTCAAGATAAGTTAATCGTACCAAAGAATCAGTTAATAGAACTGACGAAAGGTAGTTTAACCTTGGGGAATCTCATTGTAGAGCCTTTTGCAGTGAGTCATGATGCGGCAGATCCTATTGGCATCAATGTATTTGCAGGAAAAGATAAGGCTACTGTCGTTACCGATACAGGTGTGATTTCAGATAGTATCTTGCGCCGTATGGATGATACGACCTTGTTAGTGTTGGAAGCTAACTATGACCCTCATATGCTGCGCTTTGGTCCATATCAACCGTTTTTAAAACAACGAGTAGCTAGTGATGAAGGCCATCTCAGTAATGAAATGGCCGCACAAGCGTTGCTCATGATGAATCGACCTGACTTTATGCAAGTTATTTTGGCCCACCGTTCTGAGAATAATAATAACGCGGTCCTTGTTACCCAAACGATAGGAAAAATGCTTGTGGATGGTGGTGTTCGCATTGGACCTGAAATGAAGTTGCAACATGGACAACCTAATGAAATTGTATCTATGAAATCCGTAAAGAGGTAAAATATGAGATTTTATGTAGTTTGTATTGGCAAGCTAAAAGATGCTTATTTGCGTGATGGCGTTGCGGAGTTTGTAAAACGGATGCGACCATACGGAGGCATTACGATTACAGAACTGAATGAAAGTAAAATTGGAGATAAACCAAGTGATGCGGATCGCAAGCAAGTAGTAGATGAAGAGGGGGAACGATTACTAAAAGCAGTTCCTAAAAATGCCTATACGGTTTTACTTGATGTGTACGGTAAAACGATGTCTTCCGAAGATTTAGCTAAGACTGTGGCAAAGCTAGAGGTTGATGGCATTAGCGATATGGCTTTTATTATTGGCGGAGCCTTTGGCGTTAGTGAAGCATTACGACAATCTGTCAATTATAAATTATCTTTTAGCCCTATGACCTTTACTCACCAAATGGTGCGGTTACTATTGGTGGAACAAATATATCGAGCGTCAAAAATTAATCGAAATGAACCTTATCATTGGTAAGTTTAATAGTTTATTAATTTAATTCTAGTAGTTTAGTGGGTAATAGTTACTAAAACTTATACACTAGGAATAGATTTATAAATTATTTATATAACTAATTCACAAAAAAAGGAGTTTTATTATGCTATGTCAAATAGTATAATAAGGGCAGATGTATTCTGTGAGGAGGAATTCACTATGAAAATTCAAGAAGTAATGAATAAATACCCTGTTACTGTTGGTAAAGATGCACCAATTTCTGATGTAGCTGATTTATTAGTTAAATACAATTTAACTGCTGTATCCGTAGTGGATGATAACAATAAATTGTTAGGCATTATTTCTGAAGGTGATTTACTTTATAAAAAAGTGCGCCCTCATGTACCTCACTACGTAAATGTTTTAGGCGCTAGTATCTATTACAATGGCATTGGCGAATACAATGCAAAGTTCAAAAAATTGTTGGCATCTCATGTTCATGAGTTGATGACTGATGAAGTAATTACGACTACACCTGATAAAGAGGTAGAAGAAATTGTATCTGTTATGTTAGACCAACATTTAAAAAATGTTCCTGTTGTAGATAAAGAGTACCATTTAGTGGGTATTTTATCTCGTCGGGACATCATCAAATTGATCGCTAAAGATAACTAATTGGCATAATTATGTAAAACGTATAAAGACCACCCGTTTTGGGTGGTCTTTTAGTGTAAATTGAGAAGAATTGCATTGACCTTGCATTTATGTTATTATTAGGAGTGCATAATATACTACAGAAATTTGGGCGTATTGCCCTTCGAGGAGGACATATTTTAAATGAAAGCAACTGTAAATCCTGTTGATCAACACGTAGTAACGTTAACTATTGAAGTACCTGCAGCTGAAGTAGACAAAGGCATTAAACAAGCTGTAAAACGCATTGCAGGTCAAGTAAATATCCCTGGCTTCCGTAAAGGCCATGCGCCTCGCCGTATTTTGGAAATGAACTTCGGCAAAGAAGCTATCATGGAAGAAGCATTTGAAGTATTGGCTAGCCAAAACTATACTGCTGCTCTTCGTGAAAATGATATCGTTCCTGTATCTGAACCAGAAATCGAACGCGAACAATTCGAAGAAGGTAAAGATTTAATCTTTAAAGCTACTGTAACTAAACGCCCTGAAGTTAAACTTGGCGATTACAAAGGCTTAGAAGCTGAAAAACAAGATGCTACAGTAACTGATGAACAAATCGAAGAACAATTGAACAACATTCGTGAACAACAAGCGAAAATGGTTGTTGCTGAAGAAGGCGCTACAATTCAAAAAGACGACTTTGCAGTAATCGACTTCGCTGGTTCCATTGACGGTAAACCATTCGATGGTGGTGAAGGTAAATCCTACCCATTACAAATCGGTTCCGGTAGCTTCATTCCTGGCTTTGAAGATCAATTGATCGGTGCTAAAGCTGGCGATGATGTAACTGTAAAAGTAACATTCCCTGAAGACTACTTCGTAGCAGAACTTGCTGGTAAAGAAGCAGAATTCAAAACTCACATCCATGACATTAAACGTAAAGAGTTGCCTGAATTGAACGACGAGTTCGCAAAAGAAGCAAGCTCTTACGAAACTATTGAAGAATTGAAAAAAGATCTTCGCGCTAAAATGGAAGAAGAAGCTTCCCGTCGCGCAATCGATACTTACAATGCTGACTTGATTCAAACAGCTGTTAAAAACGCAACTGTTGAAATCCCAGAAGTAATGATCGAAGATCGTGTAGAACAAATGATTCAAGAATTGGCTATGAACATGGAAGGCCGTGGTTTGAAACTTGATGACTACTTGAAATTCTCCAACAAAACTATCGAAGATTTACGTTCTGAATACAAAGATTCCGCAGCTGAAAACGTACGCGCTGATTTAGTATTAGATGCTATCGCAACTGCTGAAGGTATTGAAGTAACTCCAGACGACATGAACCGTGAAATCTTCATTATGGCTCAAAACTTTGGGGCAGATCCTAAAGAAGTTTGGGATATTATTGCAAAAGAAGGTCGTGTAGCTATGTTGGCAGGCTCTGTAGCTCGCAAAAAAGCAGCTCGATTCATTATTGATAATGCAAAAGGCGCTGAAGCGGCTGAATAATAGTTTGCTCAACTAGGTACATGAAAAGGTGAATACATGTATGTACCAATCGTAGTTGAACAAAGTGAACGCGGCGAGCGTTCCTATGATATTTACTCTCGCTTGTTAAAGGATCGCATTATCTTCCTCGGTGGTCCCATCGATGATAATGTGGCTAATGCGGTTATTGCGCAAATGCTATTCCTAGAAGCAGAGGATCCTGACAAGGATATCCATTTGTACATTAATAGCCCCGGCGGTGTTGTAACTGCCGGTATGGCTATTTATGATACGATGCAATATATCAAACCAGATGTGTCTACTATTTGTGTAGGCTCTGCAGCGAGCATGGGTGCTGTGCTTTTAACAGCAGGTACTAAAGGCAAACGCTATGCGTTACCTCATGCACGCGTTATGATTCACCAACCATTAGGTGGTGTACAAGGGCAAGCATCTGAAATTGAAATCCATGCCCGTGAGATTCTTCGCATGCGTGAAGAGTTAAATGGTATCTTAGCTTCTCGCAGTGGACAAGATATTGAAGTAGTAGCTCGCGATACAGATCGCGATAACTTCATGAGTGCTCAGGATGCCGTTGAATACGGCTTAATCGATGAGGTGCTCACTAGAGAACCTGTAGAAAGCAAGTAATGGAGGCGCCCCTTGGCAAAAGATAAAGACACTATGCGCTGCAGTTTTTGTGGACGCACAAGCGAAGAAGTCCGCAAATTAGTGGCGGGTCCTAACGTGTATATTTGTGATGAATGCGTTGAAGTATGTGAACGTATCATCGCTGATGAGTTGGGTGCTGTTGAAACGGACGACTTCAACTTAAAAGAATTGCCAACGCCGAGAGATATTAAGGCTCATCTTGACGAATATGTTATTGGTCAAGATGATGCTAAAATCTCTTTAGCCGTGGCTGTATATAATCACTACAAACGCTTACAAACAGATAATGTAGTAGATGATGTAGAATTACAAAAGGCTAATGTATTGTTCATTGGTCCTACTGGTAGTGGTAAAACACTATTGGCTCAAACCTTAGCGAAAATGCTAGAAGTGCCATTTGCTATTGCAGATGCTACAAGCTTAACTGAAGCTGGTTACGTAGGGGAAGATGTGGAAAATATCTTGCTCAAAATTATCCAAGCTGCAGATTATGATATAGCTCGGGCTGAGCGCGGCATTATCTATATCGATGAAATCGATAAGATTGCTCGTAAGTCTGAGAATCCTTCCATTACACGTGACGTGTCTGGTGAAGGGGTACAACAAGCATTGCTTAAAATCTTAGAAGGTACCGTTGCTTCTGTTCCTCCTCAAGGTGGTAGAAAGCATCCAAATCAAGAAATGCTTCAAATCGATACGACAAATATTCTCTTTATTTGTGGTGGTGCATTTGATGGTATGGATCGGGTTATTACTAAGCGTACAGCTAAGAAAACCCTTGGTTTTGGTGCAGACGTGCAACGTAAAGAAGAACGTAATGTATCGGCTATCTTAAAAGATGTTGTACCTGAAGATTTATTGAAGTTTGGTTTGATTCCTGAGTTCATTGGCCGGTTGCCTGTGATGGTAACATTAGACCAATTGGACAGAGATGCATTAATCCAAATTTTGACAAAGCCTAAAAATGCATTAACAAAACAATATGAAAAAATTCTATCCCTTGATGGTGTAGAGTTAACTTTCACTGAAGATGCATTAGAAGAAATCGCTGATGAAGCATTACAGCGAAAAACAGGTGCTCGTGGTTTGCGTGCTATCATTGAAAAGGTGATGAAACGCGTTATGTTCGAAGTTCCTTCCATGCCGGAAGTAACTAAGTGCATCGTGAATCGTGAATCCGTTCTGAGCACAGGTGAACCTATACTCAAAAATGAGGCAGACCAAGACATCCAGTTGAAATCGTAATTCGAAGAAACTCATTTCTGTGTAGGAATGAGTTTCTTTTCATAATATAAATACCTGGAGGAAGTATGAATTTACTCGAAATTGGGATCCCTACCGTACCTCTTAGAGGCATGGTTGTATACCCAAATATCGTGATTCACCTCGATATCGGTCGAGACAAATCCATTAAAGCGGTAGAGGCCGCGATGAACGAGGATCGCATTTTAGCAGTTGTGACCCAAAAGGATGATGCTGTTGATGCACCGACCGTTCATGATTTAGCCCAAATGGGTACATTAGTAAAAATCAAGCAAATGTTACGCTTACCAGGTGGTATTGTACGTGTTCTTGTAGAGGGCATTACACGTATTCGCGTAATGAATATTACAAGTATGGATCCGTACTATGTAGGGGACTACGAACGCGTAGCCTCTGAGTTTGAAGATGATGTGGAGCTAGAAGCTTATCGTCGTCTCGTGCAGTCTAAATTTGGTGAATGGGCAGAAGAAGCTAAATCTGTTACAGATGAAGGCGTAACGCGCGTTATGGAATTGCGTGACCCATGTGAATTAGCTGACCAAGTTGCATTCTTGTTGCCAATCAATAATTTGAAACGCCAAGAGTTATTAGAGGAATTATCTGTAGCTCGTCGTTTAAATATGATTGTAGGCATCTTGAATATGGAGTTACAAATCTCTGATTTGGAAAATTCCATTAATAATCAAGTGCGTCAATCCATGGAAAAAGCGCAAAAAGAATATTTCTTGCGCGAAAAAATCCGCGTTATCCACGATGAGTTGGGTGACAAAGGTGATCCAGAGGAAGAAGCAGAAGAATTACGCGTTAAATTGAAAGCGCTTAACTTAAGTGAAGATGTACATACGCGTATTGATAAAGAAATTTCCCGTTATAGCCGCATGCCGCAATTGATGCCTGAAGCAACAATTTTGCGCAACTACCTAGATTGGGTGTTGGCGTTACCGTGGAATGAATTGACTGAAGACCGCTTAGACATCAAGGAAGCTCATGCGATGCTTGATGCTGATCATTATGG
The DNA here is from genome assembly GCA_900552445.1 of uncultured Veillonella sp. Taxonomy (GTDB): domain Bacteria; phylum Bacillota; class Negativicutes; order Veillonellales; family Veillonellaceae; genus Veillonella. Next base: position 7,650 of record URZS01000012.1, read on the forward strand.
CCTTGAAAAGGTTAAAAAACGCATCCTTGAATTCTTAGCTGTTCGTAAGTTGACTGGTAAAAATAGTGGTTCCATCCTTTGCTTAGTGGGTCCACCAGGGGTTGGTAAAACATCCTTGGCCACATCTATTGCTAAAGCGATGAACCGTAAGTTTATCCGTGCATCTTTGGGTGGTGTTCGCGATGAAGCTGAAATCCGCGGTCATCGTCGTACGTATATTGGTGCCTTGCCTGGTCGCATGATCCAAGGTCTTAAGAATGTAGGTACTAAGAATCCTGTATTCTTATTGGATGAAATTGATAAACTCGCATCTGATTATAAAGGTGATCCATCCTCTGCATTGTTAGAGGTGTTGGACCCTGAACAAAATAGTACATTTAGCGATCACTTCATCGAAGTACCATTCGACTTCTCCGAAGTATTCTGGATTACTACAGCTAACGTAGCATCCAATATTCCTGGTCCTTTGTTAGACCGTATGGAAATTATTGAATTGTCTAGCTATATGGAAGAAGAGAAACTAGAAATCGCTAAGCGTTACTTAACTCCTAAGCAAATTAAGAAAAATGGCCTTGAAGACTACAAGGTCAAATTATCTGATGCTGTGTTGAGAAAAGTAATTTCCGAGTATACTCGCGAAGCTGGTGTTCGTACCTTAGAAAAAACAATTGCTAAGATTTGCCGTAAAATCGCTTTCAAAGTAGTTGAAGAAGGTGGCGATGCACCAAAAGTAACTACTAAGAATCTTCATGAGTTCTTAGGTGCTCCTATTTTCATTGACCAAGAACGGGAAAAGAAACCGCAAGTTGGTTATGTAAATGGCTTAGCGTGGACTTCTGTTGGTGGCGTAGTGTTACCTTGTGAAGCTACGACTATGAATGGCACCGGCAAATTGGCATTAACTGGTAGCTTAGGCAAGGTTATGCAAGAGTCTGGCCAAGCAGCGATGAGTTACATTCGCCACAATGCAAAAGCATTAAAAATTGAAGAAGATTTCTATAAGAAACTCGATATTCACGTTCACTTGCCAGAAGGGGCAACGCCTAAAGATGGTCCTTCTGCGGGTATTACAATGACATTGGCGATGGTATCTATTTTGACAAACCGCAAGGTTCGTTCTGATATTGCCATGACTGGTGAAATTACATTGCGTGGCCGCGTATTGCCAATAGGCGGTTTAAAAGAGAAGTTATTAGCAGCCTTGTCTCATGGCATTAAAGAGGTATTGATTCCAAAAGGCAATGAAAAGGATATTGCAGAATTACCTGACATTGTAAAAGAAGGACTCATTATTACGCCAGTTAAGACAATGGATGAAGTATTAGCAAAGGCACTTGTGTAATGCAAAAAAAGAAAAAATCCACTAAACAAATGGGGCCAAAACCACAATATACACGAAAAGAACCGAAGGGGCCTCGTATTATAGCAGCAAAATATAATACCTCCTGTGTGAAGGCGGATCAATATCCTGAAGGGGATACTGTGGAAATCGCTTTCCTAGGACGCTCTAATGTGGGCAAATCTTCGTTGATTAACTCGTTGTGTAATTATCGTGGGTTAGCCCTCGTTAGTGGACAGCCAGGTAAGACAAAGACGATAAACTATTTTGACATTGAGTCAAAAGAGGATATTTCTGAAACAGAGGAACGCAGATACAATTGGTTCCTCGTAGACCTTCCTGGGTATGGTTTTGCAAAGACAAATAAAGGAAACCGCAATTTGTGGTCTTCCTTTATTGCCGATTATATTTTACATTCTGAACGATTGATGTTGTTGTGCTTGCTTATCGATGGTCGTCATCCAGAGATGCCTATTGATAAGGTAGCCTACGATTGGCTTGTTGAGGCTGGTGTGCCACTACAAATTGTGGTTACTAAAGCTGACAAGCTAACGGCTAAAGAAAAGTCTGCGAACTTGGCTAAAATTAAGGAAATGTATCCAACGGATACACCGCCTATTTTATATAGCTCCTTAAAACATACAGGTCGTGAGCTTTTACAACAACGAATCAATAAAGTTCTAGTAGGAGATGAAGCATGAGTCAAACCAATGAGTTAGAGATTATGGAACGCATTGCTCTAGATTTAGAGGGCGTTGAAGAATCTCTTGCATCATCTTTTAATACAGGTGCAGAAGACTTTAATGCACTGATTCGACCATTATCAGCGGCTGGTGGCAAGCGTTTACGCGCTCAATTATGTCTATTGATTGCCAATGCAGGCACATCTGTAGAACGTCAGCGCATTAGAATTGCAGAAGCCGTAGAAATGCTTCATTTAGCAACACTGATTCACGATGATGTATTAGATCAAGCTGAGATTCGTCGCGGTGAAAATACAATTCATACGCACAAAGGCAATAAAGTCGCCATTCTTAGTGGTGATTACTTATTTGCTAAGGCTTTCCAAATCGTATCTGAAATGCCTAATATGAAGTATTTACAAGTTTTCTCTCATATCATTACATGTCTCGTAGAAGGCGGAGTTCAGACGTGTGCTCTTCCGATCTTGTCTCGTAGAAGGCGAGTTCATGCAAATGGAAGATGTATATCGTATCGATCAAGGGATTGAGCGCTATATGACTAAGACTCAAAAGAAAACAGCGGACTTTATGGAAGGCTGTATGGAATTAGGTGGCCTCTTAGGGGGCTGGAGTGAGTCTGAAATCGTTGAGTTGAAAAAATACGGTCACGCTTTGGGGATGGCATTCCAAATTACAGATGATATCATGGATTATCGTGAAACAACTGAGACTACAGGTAAACCTGTAGGGAATGACCTACGCGAAGGTTTATTGACCTATCCTTTATTAAGTATCGTAAATGATGACAATAAAGATAGATTGCTTGCAGATATAAAAGCCTTGAATAATGGCGGTAATGAGCAAGATATTATCGATTACGTTATCGCACAAGGCGGTATCGACAATACATTAGCGGTAGCTGATAAATATTGTAAAGATGCTTTTGCTGCTCTTGAAGCTATACGTGATTTCCCAGGGAAGGAATTCCTTGTGATGGCTGTAGAAAATCTAGCTGATAGAAAGGTATAATATGGAGCCGTTCGAACCAAAACCGGATTTCGAATATCCCATACAAAAACCTTCTTTTGATAGTGTAGTTCGTCAAAAACGGCGTGAAGCAGAGCAAAAAGCAGAGCAAGAACGGTATAAGGTGGCAAATCTACAAGTTCCTGAGGAACTGGAGAATGAACCGATTTATACTGAAATGGAACAGAAAATGATGGATGAAGCTCGGGAGCTATCCCTTGTAGGCCATCTATCTGAATTGAGAAAACGGCTTATTTTGATGGCGGTGGCCATTATTGTGGGGACCTGTATTTCTTACTATTATGTAGACCTATTATTAGAAATACTCCTCAAGCCTGCGGGCAAGCTCTACTATATGAGACCTACTGAAGCTTTCTTTACCTATATGAAAGTATCTATAGTAGGGGGGCTCATTATAGCAGCGCCTATTATACTGCATCAGATTTGGCTCTTTGTTAAGCCTGCCTTAACTGTGCGAGAAAAACAGTTGTCTAACTGGATCTTACCAGTAGCGATTGGTTTATTTGGTATTGGCATTGTATTTTCTTATTTTCTTGTATTGCCGGCGGCCGTGAAGTTCTTCATGGGCTTTGCTACCGATGAATTACAACCGCTGTTTTCCATTGGTCAGTATATGGACTTTGTGTTGTCCTTTGTACTACCTTTTGGATTTATCTTTGAATTGCCGTTGATTTTAATTATCTTGGGATATTTCAACTTAATAACATCACGTTTTTTAAAAACGAAACGAAAGATATTTATTCTTATATCCTTTATCATAGGTGCTGTCATTTCACCAACACCGGATATGTTCTCTCAAACGATGATTGCATTGCCTATGATATTGCTATATGAAACGAGCCTATTTGTATTGGCTAAGATTATGAAGCGCTAAGGAGTATTTTTAGGAGGAACGATGAAAACCTACGAAAATTTAACCACCTACAATCCTGGTGAAATCGAAAGTAAATGGTATTCCTATTGGGAAAACCAAGGTTACTTTCACGAAGAAGTGGACACTGATAAGGAGCCGTTTAGCATCGTATTGCCACCACCAAATGTTACAGGTATGTT
>URZS01000013.1 GCA_900552445.1 uncultured Veillonella sp.
CTATAATCAAGTTAAGGAACCTAACAAAAAATTAGGTTGTCAAAAAATTAGTTAGAATGAATCTCAACATACTAATTAATTCGCGGGCTGAAGCTTTCAGTCGACTAAATAGTAACCAATACCGATGAGAGGAAGGTTATTTTATGAGTACACTAGAACGATTACAGGTGATAGCTCATGGGTTGGCCGCTCAATTTGGGCCTTCTTGTGAGGTATTGATTCACGACTTGCAGCGTGATATCGATACATCGCTTGTATATATTGAAAATGGTACCATAACGAATCGTCATGTTGGCGATGGACCATCTCATGCCGTTTTAGATGTACTAAGTTATGACGACGGTAGCGAAGGTCGATTCGGTTATCTTACAAAAACTAAGGATGGTCGAATATTAAAATCATCTACTATGTATATCCGTGATGATACGGGGCGCATAGCCTACTTGCTAGGGATTAACCAAGACATAACCGAGCTAGTTATGATGCATCGGGCCTTGGATAGTTTAGTAAATACAGGTCAAGGTGATGCTGGATCTGTTGAAAAAATTACTACAAGCGTGACAGAACTGTTAGATGATTTATTACTAGAAGCAGAACGTTTAGTGGGGAAACCTGGGCCACTGATGAGTAAGGTGGAACGTCTTAAAGCTATTACCTACTTAAATGAAAAAGGGGCTTTTCTTATCTCTAAATCTTCAGAGAAGATAGCAGAGTATTTTAATATTTCTAAGTTTACCCTTTATAGTGATTTAAATACTGTAAAGGAAGAATCCTAGGAGGCAAATATGGAACGAATTCAGTGGAAACGTAATACGATGGCACCATCTAGCGACAAGTTTTTGTCGGTTATGGATGTTAGAGAAATTAAGAAAGCTAAAGCGTTTCACGAAAGTTTCCCGCAATATACGGTAACTCCACTTGTTTCACTTAAGAATTTAGCATCTTATATCGGTGTTGATTCTCTCTTCGTAAAAGATGAGTCCTATCGCTTTGGTCTAAATGCTTTCAAAGTGTTGGGCGGTTCTTATGCGATGGGTAAATATGTGGCTCAACAACTTGGTAAAACAGTTGAAGATGTACCATATGATGTATTAACATCTGCAAAATTAAAAGAAGAATTCGGCCAAGCTACATTCTTCACTGCAACTGATGGTAACCACGGTCGCGGCGTAGCATGGGCTGCAAATAAATTAGGTCAAAAATCTGTAGTATTCATGCCAAAAGGCTCCACAGAATACCGCAGAAAACAAATCGAAAATGAAGGCGCTACAGTAACAATCGAAGATTTCAACTACGATGAATGTGTACGCCTAGCAACTAAAAAATCTAAAGAAGTTCCAAATGGTGTTGTAGTTCAAGATACAGCATGGGAAGGTTACGAAGAAATTCCAAACTGGATCATGCAAGGCTATGGCACAATGGCTATGGAAACAGCAGCTCAATTAGAAGCTGAAAACTGCAAAGTTCCAACTCATGTATTCGTACAAGCTGGTGTAGGTTCTCTTGCTGGTTCCGTAGTAGGTTACTTCACTAACTTATATAGCAATGCAGCTAAAAAACCTAAATTGGTTGTTGTTGAAGCAGAAGCAGCAGCTTGCTTGTACAAAGGCGCTGTAGCTGATGATGGGGAACCTCGCATTGTTGAAGGGGACCTTGATACAATCATGGCAGGCTTAGCATGTGGCGAACCAAATACAGTTTCTTGGGATATCTTAAGAAACCACGCAGACGTATTCGTATCTGCTCCAGACTGGGTAGCACGTTTAGGTATGCGCGTTGGTGGTGCACCAATTAAAGGCGATACTCCAATTACAACTGGTGAGTCTGGTGCGGTTCCATTAGGTCTTGTAATGGCACTTATGACAATGCCAGAATATGAAGACTTACGCAAAGAGTTAGAATTAGATGCGTCTTCAAAGGTACTCTGTTTCTCCACTGAAGGTGATACAGACCCTGAAAGATATAAAAACATTATGTGGTACGGTGAAGATCGTTAGGAGGCATTAATTATGGATTTACAAGCAATTAAACAAGCAGCGGGTACTTATGGCCCAGCGATGACAAAGTTCTTACGTGAAATCGTAGCTTTCCCTGGTGAAAGTGCTGAAGAAAAAGAGCACGTTCTACGCATTGAAAAAGAAATGAAAGACCTTGGCTTCGACGAAGTTGAAATAGATCCAATGGGTAACATTCTTGGTTACATGGGTACTGGTAAAACTCTTATCGCTTTCGATGCTCATATTGATACTGTAGGTATCGGTAACCGTGACAACTGGAAATTCGATCCATATGAAGGTTTCGAAGATGAAACACAAATCGGTGGTCGTGGTGTATCTGACCAATTAGGTGGTATCGTATCCGCTGTATACGGTGCTAAAATCATGAAAGATTTAGGCCTTCTTAACGATAAATATCGCGTACTTGTTGTAGGTACAGTTCAAGAAGAAGACTGCGATGGTCTTTGCTGGGAATACATGATTAAAGAACGCAATATTCGTCCTGAATTCGTAGTATCCACTGAGCCAACTGACGGCGGTATCTACCGTGGTCAACGTGGTCGTATGGAAATCCGCGTAGACGTACAAGGCGTATCTTGCCACGGTTCTGCTCCAGAACGCGGTGACAACGCTATCTACAAAATGGCAGACATTCTTCAAGACATCCGTGACTTGAATGCTAACTCTGCTGATGAAAGCACAGCAATTAAAGGTCTTGTAAAAATGCTTGACCCTAAATTCAACCCTGACCACTACGAAGAAGCTCGCTTCTTAGGTCGCGGTACTGTAACTGCTTCCCAAATCTTCTACACTTCCCCAAGCCGTTGTGCAGTAGCTGACTCTTGCGCTGTTTCCTTGGACCGTCGTATGACTGCTGGTGAAACATGGCAATCCTGCTTGGCAGAAATCGAAGCATTACCACATGTTCAAAAATATGGTGCGAAAGTATCCATGTACGAATATGCTCGTCCATCCTGGACTGGTTTAACTTATCCAATCGAATGTTACTTCCCAACTTGGGTAATTCCTAAAGATCACAAAGTAACAGAAGCTTTAGAAGAAGCATACACTAGCTTGTATGGCAACGAACGTATCGGTGCAGAAGACACAGTTGAAATGCGTAAAGCTCGCCCATTGACTGATAAATGGACATTCTCCACTAACGGTGTATCCATCATGGGTCGTAACGGCATCCCTTGCATCGGCTTCGGTCCTGGCGCAGAAGCTCAAGCACATGCTCCTAACGAAATCACATGGAAACAAGACCTTGTTACATGTGCAGCTGTATATGCATTATTACCATCCGTATACTGCAAAGACTAATATCACGCATAAATTGAATTAGATCTATTTTAAACGGATATAACTACAAAATAGTTAATTATTAAGGATTTCATATGGTACCTCACCATTTGATGAGGTACCATATAAAGTTAGATTCTAAGTAGCCCTTTAGGGAATTGAAAGAGAGGACTTACAGATGACAGACTTCAATAAAAGTATTGAAACTTTACAAAACTTAGACGTTAGCAAAATGTATGGCGAAGATTTCTTCTTAACTTGGGAAAAATCTGATGACGAATTACAAGGTGTTTGGGCAGTAGCTGATGCATTACGTGCTCTTAGAGAACGCAATATCTCCACTAAAGTATTTGACAGCGGCCTTGGCATTTCTTTGTTCCGTGATAACTCCACAAGAACTCGCTTCTCCTTTGCTTCCGCTTGTAACCTTTTAGGTTTAGAAGTTCAAGACTTAGACGAAGGTAAATCCCAAATCGCTCACGGCGAAACAGTTCGTGAAACAGCTAACATGATCTCCTTCATGGCTGACGTTATCGGTATTCGCGATGACATGTACATCGGTAAAGGTAATGCTTACATGCATGAAGTATCCGATGCAGTTAAAGAAGGTCATGAAGATGGCGTATTAGAACAACGTCCTACACTTGTAAACTTACAATGTGATATCGACCATCCTACACAAATCATGGCTGACGCAGCTCATATCATCAAAGAATTCGGTGGTGTTGAAAACCTTAAAGGTAAAAAACTTGCTATGACTTGGGCATACTCCCCATCTTATGGTAAACCTTTATCCGTTCCTCAAGGTGCTATCGGTTTGTTCACTCGTCTTGGCATGGAAGTTGTATTAGCACATCCTGAAGGCTATGAAGTAATGCCAGAAGTTGAAGAAATCGCTAAAAAACAAGCTGAGGCTTGTGGCGGCTCCTTCCGTAAAACTAACGATATGAAAGATGCTTTCAAAGATGCTGACATCGTATATCCTAAGAGCTGGGCACCATTCGGCGCTATGGAAAAACGTACTAAATTGTACGGTGAAAACGACCATGAAGGCATTAAAGCATTAGAAAAAGTTCTTCTTGAAGAAAATGGTAAACATAAAGATTGGGCTTGTACAGAAGAGATGATGAGTCTCACTAAAGACGGCAAAGCTCTTTACTTACATTGCTTGCCAGCAGATATTACAGGTGTAAGTTGTGAAGAAGGCGAAGTAGACGCAACAGTATTCGATCGCTACCGCGTACCTCTTTACAAAGAAGCAAGCTACAAACCATATGTTATTGCAGCTATGATCTTCTTAAGTAAATTCAAAAATCCTGTAGAAACTTTAAAAGAATTAGAACGGAAGGGAACTGACCGCGTTCAACCGTAAAGTAAAGTTTAGGGGCCATCCGTGTTGATGGCTCCTTTTTATTCTTAATTATTTGTAATTTGTTATGAGGAATAACATGAGAAAAAGAGTTGTAGTAGCGTTAGGCGGGAATGCATTAGGTAATTCTCTTCCAGAACAAAAAATTGCTGTAAAAAGCACAGCAAAAACTATCGTTGACTTAGTTGAAGCTGATTGCGACGTAGTCGTAACTCACGGTAATGGCCCACAAATTGGTATGATCAACAATGCGATGGCAGCGTTGACTCGTGAAAAAGAAGGCCAACCAAATACTCCATTATCCGTATGTGTGGCAATGAGCCAAGCTTATATCGGTTATGACTTACAAAATGCACTTCACGAAGAGTTATTAAATCGTGGTATCGAACATTTGCCAACTATGACAATGGTTACGCAAGTACTTGTTGATAAAAATGACCCAGCTTTCAAAAATCCTACAAAACCAATTGGTCACTTCATGACTAAGGAAGAAGCTGAATATGCAGAAAAGAACTACGATTACGTTGTAAAAGAAGATTCTGGCCGTGGCTATCGCCGTGTGGTAGCATCTCCTGCTCCTAAAGAAATCATCGAGTTAGAAGCTATTAAAGGTTTAGTTGGTAAACAACTGATCGTTGCTTGTGGTGGCGGCGGTATCCCTGTAACTAGAGAAGGTAATGAACTTCATGGTGCAGCAGCCGTTATCGACAAAGACTGGACTAGTAGCTTATTGGCACAACAAATTGATGCTGATGTACTCGTTATCTTAACTGCTGTTGAAAAAGTTGCTATTAACTTTGGTACAGAAAAAGAACAATGGTTAGACGAAATCTCTGTTGAAAAAGCTAAAGAATATATCGAAGCAGGCGAGTTTGGCGAAGGTTCTATGAAACCTAAAGTAGAAGCAGCTGTTGCATTTGCTGAATCTCAAAAAGGCCGTGTTGCGATTATCACATTATTAGAAAAATCTAAAGATGGTATAGCAGGAAAAACAGGTACACGTATCGTATTATAATAATATGTAGATTTATAAGTATGCATTTCAACTTTTTGTTGAGGAGGTGCCCACATGATTATTTTAGGGAAAGGTACTGTTATTACTCGCGACGCTGATAGACCTATCATTTATGATGGTGCTGTTGCTATCGACGGGACTCAAATTGTTGATATTGGTACATATGATGAGTTATGTAAAACTTATGCAAACGCAGAAATCATTGACGCTCATGGCGGCTTGATTATGCCTGGTTTTATCAATGCACATCATCATATTTACTCCGCTCTTGCACGAGGCTTATCGTTGCCAGGTCCAGCACCGACTAACTTCGGTGAAATCTTGGAAGGACTTTGGTTCTACTTAGATAATAAATTGACGGCTCCTGATGTAAAAGCAAGCGCATTACTTACGTATTTAGGCTGTATCGAAAATGGTGTAACTACTATTTTTGACCACCATGCTTCTTATGGTGAAGTTCATAACAGCTTATCTGTTATTGCTGATGTAGCTAAACAGTTCGGCGTTCGTTCTTGTTTATGCTACGAAGTATCTGACCGCAACGGCGTAGATCAAATGAAAGCTGCTGTTGCAGAAAACGTACGCTTTGGTAAAGAAGCAAAAGAAGATCCATCTAGACTTGCTGCTATGATGGGCTTACATGCATCCTTTACACTAAGCCCTGAAACATTAGATTATGTTAAAGCTCACAATGAAGATAAATTAGGTTATCATGTTCATGTTGCAGAAGGCCCTGAAGACGTGGCAGATAGTAAAGAAAAATATGGCATGACACCTGTTAGACGCCTTGTAGAGTCTGGCATTTTAGGTCCTAAGAGTATTGCAGGTCACTGCGTACACGTAACAGACCAAGATGTAGAATTATTGAAAGAATCTCAAGCTAAGGTTGTACACAACCCAGAAAGTAACATGGGTAATGCAGTAGGCACAACAGATATCTTGAAACTATTAGGTGCAGGTATCACAGTTGGTCTAGGTACAGATGGTTACACAAATGACATGCTCGAATCTTACAAAGTAGCAAACTGCCTTGTAAAACATGAGCAACATAAACCATATGTAGGCTGGGGCGAAGTTCCTCATATGCTATTTGAAAACAACCGCAAAATGGCGAATGAATTCTTCGATACTACAGTTGGCATCCTTAAAAAAGGTGCCGCAGCTGACGTAATTGTTCTTGATTACGCAGCACCAACACCACTTGATGAAAATAACATCAATGGTCACTTATTATTCGGTGCTAATGGTATGTATGTGGTAACAACTATTAGTGATGGTGTACCACGTATGATCGATCGTAAGTTACAAGGCATCGACAAAGCTGAAGTAATGAACGAAGTTTTAACAACATCTAAAGGTTTATGGAAACGACTAAACCCATAACGCAAGCGCTTTAAAGGAGTGTGACATTATGAGTGACATTATGTATCCGGTAAGTTTCGGAAATTTGATGAACCACATTATGACTGAGTACAAGATGTACAATCGTATTTACAATGTAAATAAAATTCATCGTACCAATCATGATCAACGCTTATCTATCTTTGGTAAATCCATTGAAAACCCTGTAGGTCCTGCAGCTGGCCCTAATACACAGTTGGCACAAAATATTGTGGCATCTTATGTAGCTGGTGCTCGTTGCATCGAATTAAAAACTGTACAAATTATGTACGGTGAAGAATTAGGTATTCCTAGACCTTGTATCTACTCTGTAGACGAAGCATACAACGTAGAATGGTCTTCCGAATATAGCTGTGATGAAGCTGCTGATGAATACATCAAAGCTTGGTTCGCATTAAAATTAATCTCTAAAGAGTTAGGCTTAGGCGATCCAGATGGCTTCTTATTCATCATGAGTGTTGGTTACAACTTAGCTGGTATTAAGAGCCCAATGGTTGATAAATTTATCAACACAATGCGCAGTGCATCTCAATCTCCTATGTGGGATGAATGTAAACAATGGTGTCTTGACCATGTAGATGAATTTGAACATATCGATGCTGATTTCATCAACTCCATTAGCGATGAACTTTGCCAAGCAATCACATTGTCCACAATGCACGGTTGCCCAGCTGAAGAAATCGAATCCATTTGTTCTTACCTTATCAGTGAAAAAGGCCTTCACTTATACTTGAAATGCAACCCTACATTGTTAGGTCCAAAACGCATTAGAGAATTGTTAGATAATGCTGGCTTTGAATACATTGACTTTGAAGATCATCAATTCGAAGTTGACCTTCAATTCGATAAAGCTGTTCCAATGTTAGAACGTCTTATCGCTCTTGGTGAAAAACACAACAAGATCTTTGGCGTTAAATTGACAAATACATTCCCTGTACAAATTCATAACAATGAATTGCCAGGCGAGCAAATGTACATGTCTGGTAAATCCTTGTTACCTGTAACAATTGGTGTAGCTGAGCTTCTCAGTGCTCAATTCGGTGAACGCTTACCAATGTCTTACAGCGGTGGTGCTGTAAAACAAAATATCAAAGCTATCTTTGATTGTGGTATCTGGCCTGTAACAGTATGTACAATTCTTTTACAAGGCGAAGGTTACAATACTTTCAAAGCTTTGGCAGATGAAGTTGAATCTACTGATTACAACGCTGCATTAAAAGTTCATAAAGAACTTATCGCAGAACTTGCTAAAGACATCGCTGAAAATAAAGTATTCAAGAAAAGCGATGCAATGAAGAAAAAACGTGAAGCAATGCCATCCTTCCCTGGTACACGTAGCTCTGACTACCACTGCCGCGTAGTGTGTGGTGCTTGCGTTCGCGTATGTCCAAACAGATGTAATGAAGTCGTTACTGTAAATGATGCTAAATTGATCGTCCATGTAGATCAAAGCTGTAATGAGTGTGGTAACTGTGCATGTCATTGCGTAGAACCTTGTCAACCATACAAGGATCGCATTACATTCTTCCACAATGCTGAAGCTTTAGCAGATAGTACAAATGATGGTTTCTACATCACAGGCACTAGCTGTGGTTACCGCTTCAAAGGTGAAGAAGCTGTATGTGACATTGATGCATTACCTGAAGAATTGAAAGGAGTTGTACATGCCTTCTGTAAAGAGCATGTGTACTATGTATCATGATTATCATACAACAAGGGGAATTGGTCTTAACTGATCGAATCCTTACCGGAGATTTATTAATTGATGGCGACAAAATTGTCGCCATCGATGAACACGTTCCTGTTCCAGAAGGTGCTGAAGTAATTGATGCAAAAGGTTGCTATGTATTCCCGGGATTTATAGATCCTCATACACACTTCCAAATGACTAATGCTTTAGCGTCTACTGCGGATGATTTTGATAGTGGCACAAAGGCTGCTATCCTTGGCGGGACTACTTCAATTATCAATTTTGCTTCTCCTGAGGAAGGCTCCCTTTGTAAAGGCTTAGAGGTTCATAAGGAGCGTGCCGCAGGGCATTGCTCCTGTGACTACAAATTCCATATGGAGCTTGTAGAAATGAATGATACTGTGGCCAGTGAAATCCCAAAAGTGGTTGAAGCTGGTGTATCATCCTTTAAGGTATATTTAGCTTATGGCTTCCGTTTAACGGACCGTGAGATTTATGATGCTATTGAAGCTATTAAACCAACAGGCGCACTTGTAGGAGCTCACTGTGAAACCGGTGATCTCATCGATGCACTCGTAGCTGATAAGCGTAAGCGCGGTGAATTAGATATAAGTAATCATCCTCTTACGAGACCAGCTATGATTGAATCTGAATCAATTAAACGATTTAGTACAATCGGCGCTTGTCTAGAGTATCCCGTACATATTGTGCATGTAAGTTCTAAAGAAGGGGTAGAAGAAATCCTTCGAGAGCGCGCATTAGGTCATACCGTGACTTGCGAAACATGTCCACAGTATTTGGTACTTGATGAATCACGATATAGCTTGCCTAATTATGAAGGCGCTAAATATGTGATGAGTCCACCTCTTAGAACTAAAGAAGATCAAATGACATTAAAGGAAGCCTTAGTAAATGGAACATTCCAAACTATTGGCTCCGATCACTGTAGCTTCAATTTTGAGGATCAAAAACTAAAAAGTCGTCATGACTTTACCCGTATTCCAGGCGGCATTCCAGGCGCTGAGGAGCGGGGCATCGTTGCTTATGATGTATTGGTAAACCAATGCAATATGAGTGCCGTAGATTTTATGAAACTAGTTAGTGAAAACCCAGCGAAACTATATGGCATGTATCCTAAGAAGGGGACATTAGCTGTAGGTAGTGATGGGGATATTACAATTGTTGATAAGAGCGTAGAACACGTTCTTTCAAAAGAGTCTGCCCATACAAAGGCTGACTATATACCTTATGAGGGGTTATCCGTAACCGGTAAGGTTCGCGATGTAATCCTCAGAGGTCACCATGTGGTACAAGATGGATCCTTAACAGAATCATATCTTGGTGAATGTATTCCTTAATGAAAGGAGGGCTATATATGTACCGCTTTCAAGTGAATGGCACCCAACATGAGGTTCAAGAGGATCAGCGTTTAATTGATTTCTTGCGAGCTGATTTGAAATTAACTGGCACTAAAGAAGGTTGTAGTGCGGGTGCTTGTGGTACGTGTACAGTAATTATAGACGGAAAAAAAGCTAAGGCTTGTGTAAGCAAATTATCCCAATTGGATGGTAAATCAGTTGTAACAATTGAGGGCCTAACTGAGCGGGAAAAAGCAGTATACACCTATGCTTTTGGTGAATGCGGAGCAGTGCAATGTGGCTTCTGTATCCCTGGTATGATTATTAGTGCAAAAGTTTTAATTGATGAAAATAATGACCCTACACCTGATGATGTAAAAAAAGCTATTTTAGGCAACATTTGTCGTTGTACAGGCTATGTGAAAATCGAAGAAGGCATTATGCTAGCAGCAAAAATGATTCGTGAGAACTTACCAGTTCCTGAAAAAGATAATAATGCTGCTGTAGGTGCTCCTTTACATCGTGTTGACGTAGAGGAAAAAGCATTAGGCACTGGCCAATATGCTGACGATATTCATATGGAAGGTATGATTTACGCTAAAGCATTGCGTTCTAAATACCCTCGTGCTAGAGTTGATCGCGTTGATGTTTCTAAAGCGCTTGAACATCCGGCTTGTGTAACAGCTTTAACCGCTAAAGATGTACCATTCAATAAAACTGGTCACTTAGTACCAGACTGGGATGTATTGATCGCTGAGGGAGATATCACTCGTTATGTAGGTGATGCAATTGCACTCGTAGCAACTACAGAGAAAAAATACTTGGACGAAGTTCTTGCACTCGTTGAAGTTGATTATACAGAGTTAGAGCCTGTAGTAGACCCATTAGAAGCATTGAAACCAGATGCTCCTCAATTACATCCAAATGGAAATGTATTGTCTCGTCAAACATTATCTCGTGGCGATGTAGATAAGGCTATTGCAGAGGCTGCATTTGTAGTAACAAATCACTATTCCACACCTCAAACAGACCATGCATTCATGGAGCCTGAATGTGCAGTAGCATATCGTGAAGGCGATGTAATTCATTTACATTCCGGTAGCCAAAACGTTTACGATGATCGTCACGAAGTATCTCGTATGCTTGGCATCCCTGAGGAATCTGTAAAAGTTCATAGCATGCTCGTAGGTGGCGGCTTTGGTGGTAAAGAGGACATGAGCGTACAGCATCATGCTTCTCTTGTAGCTTGGCTTACAGGCAAACCAACTAAGGTTCTCTTCTCTCGTCAAGAAAGTCTTAATATTCATCCTAAACGCCATGCGATGGAAATGGATATTACTACTGCTTGTGACGCAGAAGGTAACTTGGTAGCAAGTAAGGTAAACATCGTATCTAACTGTGGTGCATATGCATCCTTAGGTGGTCCTGTACTTCAACGTAGATCGGAAGAGCGTCGTGTAGGG
>URZS01000014.1 GCA_900552445.1 uncultured Veillonella sp.
CATGTGTTTTCGATGGGACGCTGGTCATGATAACCATTTCAGGGCCCATGTGATGTAATTGTTTACAACGGTTACGCAATTCATCATCACTAATAGGATCCGTAGAAAATGGAATATCTAATAAGAAGCAAGCCTCTGTATAATTGGGCTTTACAATATGGGCCTTGGAAACAAGTTGGCGCATAGCGACCACCATATCAGGTGTGTAGATCGAGTAGAGGCGTCCGTCGTCAGCCATAGCTGGATCGACGATGACCATTTGTCCATTATTTCCAAAGCGGTCGATGGCTTCCTCCACAAGGTGGATTTGTTCTGGCGATGCCAAGAAACCGCTTACAATAGCGTGAAAGTCGATTTCATTTTTGTCCCAGCAGTCCATGAAATCCCTCATATGAGCCGATAAATCTACAAATTCATAATGTGGGTATTCCAAGTGATTACTCAAAACAGCTGTAGCCAAAGGTACCGCTTGGCAGCGCATAGCACTGATGATGGGAATCATAACGGTTAGGGCACAGCGGCCGATTGAGCTCATATCTTGAATTGTTAATACTCTAGGTACTGCTGTCATAGACACCTCCAATTAATTATATATTTTATTGTACGTTATGTATGCCTTTCTGTAAATGTAATGATGTTATTCATGAAATCAACTTCATAATGTTGTATAATAAAACGGATAGACTTTTAATGGAGGATAGTGAAATGACAAGGTATGTATTTCGACGCCTAGGTGGCGCAATCATAATCTTATGGGTCATCATTACCGTAACATTTGCGTTAATGCACGCAATTCCGGGGGGGCCTTTTACAACAGAAAAGAAATTGCCGCCTCAGGTGAAAGCAAGCATCGAAGCAAAGTATCATCTTGATGATCCCGTGTGGAAACAGTATGGAGATTATTTAGGTGGTGTTATTACCGGCGATTTGGGGCCATCATTTAAGTATGAAGGTCGTAGTGTGAACGACATTATTAGTGATGCATTCCCAATCTCTGCTCAGTTAGGCTTGTTATCTTTAATGGTAGCTGTAGTGGGTGGTATTACAGCGGGGGCGATTAGCGCCATGCGACCGAATAGTATTGTAGACTATGCCGTAACTGTGTTATCTACATTGGGCATCTCAGTGCCTACATTTATTATCGGTGCTGTTCTTGTATATGTCGTGGGCTTTGAGCTTGGATGGTTCCCAGTAGCTTTATGGCGCGGGCCATCTTATATGGTATTACCAGTGTTAACATTGGCTGCACAACCGATGGCATTTATTGCTCGTTTAACGCGCAGTGGCTTATTAGATGTGTATCAACAAGAATATATTCGTACTGCTCGTGCGAAAGGTTTAGGGTCTTGGACTATTTTGACACGTCATGCCTTAGGCAATGCGATTCTACCAGTTATTACGTACTTAGGCCCATTGGCGGCGAGCCTCTTAACAGGTAGCTTTATCGTAGAAACGATTTTTGCCATTCCTGGCCTTGGACAGTATTTCGTAACATCTATTTATAACCGTGATTACACTGTTATTTTGGGCATTACGATTTTCTATAGTGCGCTAGTAGTATTTCTTAATATTTTAGTGGACATGATTTATCCATTAATCGATCCACGTGTTACAACAGAGGAGGGGACAGATGAATAAGGAAGATTTTTTACCTATTGAACGGGCCCCTCAAGAAGAACTGACTAGTTTTATAAAACGCCCTAGTAAATGGGAGCGGTTCAAGGTGAATCGTTTGGCTGTAGTAGGGGCAAGCATCATTTTGGTGATGCTTGTATTGGCTATTTTAGGTCCACTAATTTCGCCATATACTTATGCGGATCAATCCTTAATCGATGCTAACCAAAGTCCAAGCTTGAGTCATTGGTTTGGTACTGATACATTAGGCCGCGATATTTACACTCGCGTTATGTACGGTGCTCGCATTTCCTTGACTATTGGTTTTGTGGCTGCCTTTATCAACCTTATAATTGGCGTTACTTACGGTGGTATTGCAGGTTACTTGGGCGGCAAGGTTGACCGTATCATGATGGGCATCGTAGATGTTTTGTACGGTATTCCACTCTTGTTATACGTAATTTTGTTAATGGTTGTATTAGGCCCTGGCCTTACATCTATTTTCGTAGCATTAGGCATCGCGTACTGGCTCAATATGGCCCGTATTGTACGTAGCCAAATTTTGAAAGTTAAAAATGAAGAATACATCATCGCCGCAGAAGCTATGGGTATTCCAAAGCATCGCATTTTACTGCGTCATATTTTGCCAAACTGCGTTGGGCCAATTATCATTACCTTAACATTGGCCATTCCAGAGGCTATTTTTACAGAAGCATTCCTTAGTTTTATCGGTTTAGGTGTAAACGCACCGATGGCGAGCTGGGGTGTATTAGCTTCTGAAGGGATTAGTAGCATGCGCTCTTATCCATTCCAATTGATTTTCCCTGCTGTTGCTATTAGCGTTACTATGCTTGGTTTCGCATTTCTTGGTGACGGCTTACGCAATGTGTTAGACCCTAAGGAAGGAGATAGATAATGAATAATGCAATTGTTGATGTGCGCAATGTATCCATTACCATCGAAACCTTTCAAGGTCCATTACGAGTGATTCGTAACCAAGATATTTCGTTACAGCCTGGCGAGATTTTAGGGATTGTAGGTGAATCTGGTTGTGGTAAATCTGTTATGGTGAATTCCTTAATGGGGTTGTTGCCATATGGTAAGACTAAAATTAAAGCGGACAAATTCATGATTGATGGTCATGATTGTTTAGAATTTACTGAAGATGACTGGAATGAACTTCGCGGTACTACAGTTGCCATGGTATTCCAAGATCCTATGACCTCCTTGAATCCAATTATGACGATTGGTGAGCAAATGTATGAGGTTATCCATCGTACTAATGCCTATGGTGAAGATTACGATGAAAAAGCCATCGCCATCGACTTATTGAAGAAGATGGGACTTTCTACACCGGAAAGACGTTTATCTCAATATCCTCACGAGTTAAGTGGTGGTATGCGCCAACGGGTATGTATCGCCATGGCTGTAGCAGGTCGTCCAAAGATTTTGATTTGTGATGAGCCTACAACAGCCCTTGATATTACTACAGAGGCACAAATTTTACGCCTTATGCAAACATTAGCCGTAGAGGCGGGTATAGGTATTATCTTTATTTCTCACAACTTACGCGTTATCGCTCAAATTTGTGACCGCGTTATGGTTATGTACGCAGGTAAATGCGTTGAGTCTGCTACGGTTGAAGGTATCTTTAACGAACCTCGTCATCCCTATACGTTAGGTTTGTTATTAGCATTGCCGCAAGGTAAATGGCATGGCGAGTTAAAAGCCGTTGAAGGTCAACCGCCAGATTTATTTGAGTTGCCGAGAGGCTGCGCGTTTAACCCGCGTTGTAAATGGGCTATGCGCATTTGTGGTAATCGCATTCCTACGGTTACAAATGTTGGTGAGAATCATCAATTTACATGTTGGTTAGCTAAGTTGGAGGGACTTTAATGAGTTACGTATGGGAGACTGACAATCTCGTTAAAGAGTTCACCCTGTCAGGAGGCTTGTTTAAGCCAAAATTCACGGTACACGCTGTACAAGGCGTGAGCCTATATCAATCACCAGGGGAAACCCTTGGTATCGTTGGTGAGTCAGGATGTGGTAAATCTACTTTTGGTTACACTTTGATGGGTTTACATCAAGCTACGTCTGGCTCTATTTATATGAATGGCCGTCACATTGATCCTTATGTAGATAGACAAGCTGTTCATCCGGTAATGCAAATGGTATTCCAAAATCCTTACGCATCCCTTAATCCACGACTTACGGTAAATGCTATTTTAGAAGAGCCTTTGGAGCTAGATCCAAAGTATACACCTCGTGATCGCGTTATACGCGTAAAAGAGGTACTCGACCAAGTTGGCTTAAATATGTCCTTTGGTGAGCGTTACGCTCATGAATTATCTGGTGGTCAACGCCAGCGTATCGGTATTGCACGGGCTCTAATTATGCAGCCACAATGTATTATCTGTGATGAACCGATTTCTGCACTAGATGTATCGATTCAAGTGCAGATTATGACATTGCTTGAACGGTTGCAAGCAGAGCATGGCATTTCGTACCTCTTTATTTCTCATGATTTAAACATGGTGCGCTACATTAGTCATCGCATGGTTGTTATGTACTTGGGTGCTGTTATGGAAGAAGGACCAGCATTGGACTTGTATGAGTTTCCACAACATCCGTACACCCGTGCCTTGACGGCCTTAAATGGTCCAGTTATGCCACATGCACCAATTGGGGCGCCTCTAAAAGGAGACCCACCAAATCCACTAGATCCGCCAAAAGGCTGTTTGTTTAGTGGTCGATGCCCAGAAGCGGAAGGTCGTTGCTTTACAGAGCGTCCACCACTTCGCGATTGGGCTGATCGCCGCATCGCATGCTGGCACATATAATGGGAGAATAGTATGGAAAAACTAATTGTTGGCAAGTCCTTGGAAGATCAACTTGATACGGTTATTAAAGATTTGGCACCTACAGGGAGTATATCTTATGTAGTATTGCAATTTGATGATGAAGAAGAACCGACACTTATTGCATCTAGAGGTGAAAATACAGTTCATTCTAGTGCGAGCTTGATTAAGGTGCTCATCATGGAATATGTCTTTCATTTAGCTCGCACTGAGCAGTTGGACCTTAATGATACGGTACCTTTATCTAAAACTCCACGCGTTGAAGGTGGTGGGGCACTGCAAGAGCTTGTAGCTAAACATAGCTTTACGTACCTTGAGTTATGCCGTCTCATGATGGTTCTCAGCGATAATATTGCGACGAATTTGCTCATCACCGCACTTGGTATGGAAAATATCAATGCTCGTGCGGAGAAACTTGGTGTTGATGAAATGGAACTAAATCGTATGATGATGGACTTTGATGCGTTAGCTGAGGGCCGAGATAATCGTATGACTGCTATGGCCTTAGCTCGTCTTTATAAACACATTTTTGAATATCGTGATAGAGACGCGTATGGCCGTGAGATGTGGAATATTTTAGGGCGCCAACAATTCCGTGATATCTTGCCATTTTACTGGGGCGAAGGCATACGCTTTCACCATAAAACAGGTTCCCTTGATCGCGTAGAGCATGATGGGGGCGTGTTAGAAACGTTAAGAGGTCATTTTTGCTTTATCTTGTTGATGAGCAATATTGATAATGACCGCGGTAAAGAGTTAGGCGCTCAAGTTGGGCGCATCATGAAAGAATTTGTAGAGGAAGCATTGCCATGATGGATAAACGAAATTTGTTAAAACTCATGGTCCTTGCTCTAGGGGTGAGTGTGCTCTTGTTTGTATTTGGTTACCCTCGCGGTGCTCAACCAATCGACGAGCATACAATCCGTTATGTTATTGAGCAGGAACCATCCACATTGGATCCCGCAAAGTCTACTACCTCTCCGGAGGCTACGGTTCAACTTCAATTATTTGATGGTCTAGTTCGTCTTAACGATGAAAGTGAACCAGAAGCAGCACTTGCAAAAAAATGGGAAATCTCCGATGATGGTCGCGAGTATACCTTCCATTTACGACCTAATTTGAAATGGTCTAATGGAGAGCCTTTGACGGCTCATGATTTTGAATACGCTTGGAAACGCGTATTAGACCCTGAAGTCCATGCGGACAATGCATATATGTTATATGTATTAAAAAATGGCGAAGCCTTTAATAGTGGCGACGCTAAAGCAGAAGATGTTGGTGTTAAGGCCATCGATGACGATACATTGGTAGTTACCTTAGAAAATCCAACAGCTTATTTCTTAAAATTACTAGCAGCTCATAGTTTCTATCCAGTGAATAAAAAAGCTGTAGATGCTCATGAAAATTGGGCAGCTAATGCAGAAACTATGGTGTCTAATGGGCCATACCGCTTGCTGTCTTGGAAGCATAATGGGGAACTGGATTTTGTTAAGAATCCTAACTATTGGGATGCAGATTCTGTGAAAACAGAGAAGATGAACTGGCCTATTAGTGAGTCTCAAAGTACGCGTCTCACCTTAGTTGAAGGTGGCGAAGCTGATATGACTGTTGAGCCTCCAGTAGCGGATCAAAAACGCTTAGAAGAGGCTGGCCTATTACATATCGGGCCTATGCTTGGTAACTATTACTACGTATTTAATGTAAAGGCTGAGCCTTTCACAAATCCAGATGTACGTAAAGCATTCTCCATGGTTATCAACCGGGCGAACATCGTTAATAACATCGTTCGCGGTGGTAAAGAAGCGGCCTATGCCTTTGTACCATACGGCATGCTAGAAAGTAATGGCCGTGAAGACTTCCGTGAAGCTGGTAGTTATTTGGTTTACGAAGACGTTGAACAAGCTAAAGAAATCTTGAAAAAGGCTGGTTACGATAAGAACCATCCATTACCTCCAATTACGATTTTGTATAATACAAGCGAGTTGCATAAATCCATTGCCGAAGCGATTCAAGATGCATGGGTAAATGCTTTTGATGCTGACGTACGCTTACAAAATCAAGAGACAAAGGTATTCTTAGCAGACCGTGAAGCTGGCAAATACCAAGTGGCTCGTGCTTCTTGGGTTGCTGACTATAGTGACCCACAAAACTTCTTAGAAGTATTCTCTGCTGAAGACAATGATGGTCAGTACCACAGTGATGAGTACAATGAATTGATTGCACGCATTCGTATAACGCCAAATGGTGCGGCTCGTGATGCGTTGATGCATGAAGCTGAAAAGATGATTTTTGATGAATCTCTTGTAATGCCGTTGTACTTTACAACACAACCTTATGTAACGAACGGAACGATTCAAAATTATTTCTGGACTACATTAGGTCTTGTAGACTTTAAAAAAGCATACAAATAAGATACACTTAAGACGTACACTATGTGTACGTCTTTTGTTGTATTTCATGAGGATATATGAACTGGATTGAACCAAAACGTTTAGCACCGGGCATGACCATAGGTATTATGGCTCCTGCCAGTGCTAGCGATGAAGATTTACATAAAATAGAAGAAATTTGTACCTCAAAAGGGTATAAGGTACTTTGGGGTGACAGTGCACATCGTAAGGGACTCTATGGTGGTACTCCTGAGGAGCAAGCTGCAGAGTTTCAATATATGATGACTACAGCCCCTTGTGATGCGGTGCTAGCCTTGCGTGGCGGGTATGGTACGATGCGCTATTTAGAACAATTGGACTATACAGCGATTCGTAACTATCGTAAGGCTTTTGTTGGCTATAGTGATTGTACAGCTCTTCATATGGCTATCAATCGATATAGCCGGCTTATTACCTATCATGGGCCAATGGGGGTGGATTTTAAGGCTGAACGAAAAGTAGATATTGATGCCTTATTTAATACCTTAGAAGGTAAATTACAAGTCGTTGAACCATTACCTGAACCACCTCGTGGTGCCATTGGTACTGAGCTTGGTGATGGGGTGTTACGCGGTGGCAATATGACAATGCTATCTATGCTATGGGGAACACCTTATTGTTTAGAGGACGAGTCTTGGGAGGATACCTTACTATTCATTGAAGATGTGGGGGAGGCTCCTTATAAGCTAGATCGCATGTTGCAACAATTTCGTCTCAGCGGTTTATTGAGCCGTATTAAAGGCTTAGTCATCGGTACTTTTACAAATTGTGAAGGCGACGAAGATGAACGGGATTATGATTTAGGCTATGAAGCGTTGCGGTATATGGAGGAAAATCGGAATCCTGAATTACCAGAACCTTTTGTGTGCTATGTGCCAACAGGTCATGGCTCGCCGCATCAAACCTTGCCATTAGGGGCAACGATTAGCTTTAGATATATTTCTAATACCATTATCGTTCATCCTTATACAAAATAGATAAGATCTTTTAAGTAAAGGATTTTAGTTGATAGACAAATATATATTAGATAATAATAAGGGGAGTTATGACATTACAAGAACGAGAGGCCCGTGCTTGTGCCATCATAGATAGTATGGCTGAGGAATTGTGCGGTGTCTCCTTATATTTACACCATAATCCAGAATTGGGCTTAAACGAGCATAAAGCGGTTAAGGTCATTAACCAATTCTTAGAAACACATAATTTTACATCTCAAGTGGGGCTCACTGAACTTCCAGAGTTACAAACGGCGTTACGGGGTGACTATAACGGTACTGCACAGCATAAAATAGCCTTTTTAGGTGAATATGATGCGTTACCAGAACTCGGTCATGGTTGCGGACACAATCTCATTGCTATGATGAGCCTAGGGGCGGCTATTGCCTTTAGTCAAAGTGCACCGGAAGCGTGGGGAACGACCTTCTTTGGTTGTCCTGCGGAGGAAACTATTGGTGGTAAAGTATATATGGCAGAGGCTGGTTTGTTCAAGGGCTATGAGGCGGCGCTAATCATTCACCCAGGTGGTGAAAATGAGGTGGGCGGCACATCATTAGCGACGCATCCCCTAGAGGTTACCTTCCATGGCCGTTCCTGTCATATAGCATCACTTACTGATTCTGGTATCAATGCCTTAGATTGTGCTGTAGATCTGTATCAAAGGGTTAAAGAGTTAAAGAAAATCTTCCCTAAAGGTGCTATTGTAGGTGCTATCTTTACCGAAGCTGGTACGGCACCAAATGTAGTAACTCCTAAGGCTACGCTTCGCATGACTGTACGGGGGCGTACGGTGGATGATTTAGAAGGTATTATTTTGCCGGCTATCAAAGCGGCTGCGCAAGAGATCGGAGCATCCTATGGCGCTCAAGTTGAAATGCATCATTATGAGCCACTTTTTAAGGATATGCGTCAAGATAAAAAGTTATTAGATCTTTTTAAAGATGTGATGACTGAGTTTGGTGAAACACCTCGTATATTGCCTGATGATGAAGCGGATGGTAGCACTGATGTAGGTAATGTATCCTATGAGGTGCCTACGGCACAGCCTACATTACAGATTGGATTAGGCTTAGAAGCACATACGCCAGAGTTCACTTGTGCAGCCGGTTCTGATTATGGATTGGCACAAGCTATTAAGGGGGCTAAGATTATGGCTGTTGTAGCCTTGCGTTATGCCATGTGTAAGTGATGTTCAATTTTTGACATATAGAGGTCAAAAAGGTACAATAGATATAATATTTAAGTAAGTATGAAACAAGCCGTCTTCAACAAGACGGCTTTTATTCCGGTGGAGATAGATATGAGTGTTTTAACCGTTTCAAATGTAACCCATGGTTTTGGAGCGCGACAAATTTTAGATGATGCATCATTCCGTTTGTTAAAAGGCGAACACGTTGGCCTTATTGGTGCTAATGGTGAAGGTAAGTCTACGTTCCTAAATATCATTACAGGTAAAATACCACCTGACGAAGGTAAAATTGAATGGTCCAACCAAGTAACAGTAGGTTATTTGGATCAACATGCAGTGCTTGAAAAGGGCATGACTATTCGCGATGTATTACAACGGGCTTTCGATGATTTGTTCGTTATGGAGCAAAATATTAACGATGCGTACAATCGCATGGGCGATGTGTCGGAAGATGAAATGAATAAGCTCCTCGACCAAGTTGGGGAATGGCAAGAAATTCTTGAACAACGTGGGTTCTATGAAATTGATGCGGTTATTGAACGTACCGCTTCTGGTTTGGGTCTTACAGATATCGGTTTAGATCGAGATGTTACAGAGCTCAGTGGTGGTCAACGTACTAAAGTTTTACTTACTAAACTATTACTAGAGAAACCGACAATTTTATTGTTGGACGAACCGACAAACTATCTTGATGTAGAGCATATTCAATGGTTGCAAAACTATTTGCAGAACTACGAAAATGCGTTCATCTTGATTTCTCATGATATGGAGTTCTTAAATTCCGTAGTCAATGTCATTTATCATATTGAGCAAGCAGTACTTACTCGATATACTGGTGACTATCATCAGTTCCAAGCTGCTTACGAAGTGAAAAAGGCACAAGCTGCCAAGGCTTATGAGCGTCAACAACAAGAGATTGAGCGTATGGAGGACTTTATTCAACGTAATAAAGCTCGTGTAGCGACGCGTGGTATGGCAAACTCTAGGGCAAAACGATTAGAGAAGATGGAAATTTTGGAAAAACCAAAAGAGTATATCAAGCCTACCTTTGGCTTTAAAGAAGGTCGTACACCAAGCCGCTTCATTGTAGAGGCTTTTGGCTTACAATTAGGTTATGATGAACCGTTAACTAGACCAGTAGACTTTCAAATTGAAAGAAATAAAAAAATCGCCATTCGTGGCGTCAATGGTTTAGGTAAAACAACGTTGTTAAAAACTATTCTAGGTTTATTAAAACCTGTGAGTGGTGAGTTGGTAAAAGGTGAGTTCTTACAAGTTGGCTATTTTGCTCAAGAAGATACACCATCGAACTCTGAAACAGCGCTAGATTATATTTGGAATGAATATCCGGCTATGACCAATGCAGAGGTGCGTGCAGCCCTTGCTCGTTGTGGCCTTACGAATGAACATATTACATCTCAAATGCGTGTATTATCTGGTGGTGAGAATGCTAAGGTTCGCCTATGCAAACTCATGCAGAATAAGTACAATGTGTTGGTTTTAGACGAACCGACTAACCATTTAGACATATATGCGAAGGAAGAGTTGAGCCGTGCATTACGTGATTTTAAAGGTACTATTGTACTAGTAAGTCACGAACCTGAATTCTATCAAGGTTGGGTTACGGATATTTGGAATATTGAGGATTGGACGACAAAAATTGTTTAGGAGGACCGATGAATCAACGTGCAAAGGACGGGATAAAGCAATTCTTAGAGGCTTTATCTGTTGATACAGAGGCACCAGAGTTAGAGAAGACACCAAGTCGTGTAACAGAATTATATAGTGAATTATTCAGCGGTGTAGGATTAGATACAAAATCGGCATGGGGAGAAACCTTTAGCACAGACTATAAAGGTCTTGTGGCAGTTACAGGAATTCCGTTTTATTCCATGTGCGAGCACCATTTATTGCCTTTCTTTGGTACTGTAGATATTGTGTACCAACCTAAGGATGGGTGTGTTGCAGGACTTAGCAAGTTCCAAGATATTGTTAATATTCTTAGCCGTAGACCGCAATTACAAGAGCGGTTGGCATCTGAATTGGCAGATGCTATTATGAATGATTTATCCGCTCATGGCGTATTTGTACGCATTACATCGACTCAGTTGTGTATGCTCATCAAAGGTACCATGCAGCAAGATTCAAAGGTTATTACATTAGAAAGCCGAGGCGTATTGGCCGAAAAAGGCACATTAAGAGATGAAGCGTTGGCAATGTTAGGTGGAGGACAGGCAAATGTTTAAACGTAGAAATTATACATGGAATGATGGCAAAAGTTTATCTTTGTGCGATCGTACCCTTATCATGGGTATACTCAATGGTACACCTGACTCCTTCTCTGATGGCGGTCTATTTAACACACCAGAGACAGCAGCAGCGCATGTAAAACAAATGATTGA
>URZS01000015.1 GCA_900552445.1 uncultured Veillonella sp.
ATTCCTAATTTTTATACATTATTCAGGCATTTTAACTTATTTTTATGCATAATATTAATATTATGTGTGTTAATCACATTTTATGTATGCAAAATTGATATAGTACGAGTATAAGTAACTTAAAATTTTATGTATTTTATTTAAAGTGCAACTATTATAAGTGAATAGTAATTATATATAAAAAGAGCGCGCCTAAGGCACGCTCTTTTTTATACCCCTATAGATTATTCCTCTACAGCGGTTTCTTCTGTAATATCAATGATTTCAGGTGTGTTTTTCACAACCTCAATTTTGCGGTAACGGCTCATGCCAGTACCTGCAGGAATCAATTTACCGATAATTACATTTTCTTTTAAGCCCAATAATGGATCGATTTTACCTTTGATAGCAGCGTCGGTAAGAACACGTGTTGTTTCTTGGAAGGACGCAGCAGACAAGAAGGAATCCGTTGCCAAAGCGGCTTTTGTAATACCCAACAATGTGCGTTTGCCTGTAGCAGTTTCACGACCATTAAGAGTAAGACGACGGTTTTCTTCATCAAAGGTATTAACGTCGACCATATCCCCTGGAAGCATATCTGCATCGCCAGCTGTTTCAATTTTAACTTTATGAAGCATTTGACGTACGATAACTTCGATATGTTTATCGTTAATTTCTACACCTTGAGATTTATATACTTTTTGTACTTCGTATACGAGGTAACGTTGAGTAGCTTCAGTACCCATTACGCGCATAATATCGTGAGGGTTGATAGAACCTTCAGTCAAACGAGCTCCCAAGGATACAACATCACCGTCTTTAACGATAATGCGGGAACCATAAGGGATGAGGTAATCAAGTTCAATACCGTCTTCACCAGTAATGAAGATTGTATTTGTACCTTTTTTACCTTCGTTAGGTACAACGCGAACTGTACCTTCGTTTTCTGCAATGATCGCATTACGTTTTGGTTTACGCGCTTCGAACAACTCTTCGACACGTGGCAAACCTTGTGTAATATCGTCACCTGCGACACCACCAGTATGGAATGTACGCATTGTTAACTGTGTACCAGGTTCACCGATGGATTGCGCTGCAATAATACCTACAGCTTCACCAACTTGAACTTGGTTACCAGTACCTAAATCGCGACCATAACACTTACGACATACACCATATGGGCTGCGGCAAGTCAATACGGAACGGATTTTAACTGTTTCATAGTGTTTTACAACTTCATCAGCCAACGGTTCTGTAATTTCACCGTTAAGAGGAACGATAACTTCACCAGTTTCCTTATTAACTAATTCTTCAGCTGCAATACGACCTACGATACGGTCTTTTAATGGCTCAATAATACCAGTACCTTCAACGATTGCTTCCACTTCGATACCGTGGATTTCATTGTTGCGTACTTGTACTTCTTTTACATCGGAGTTAAGAATCGCTTCGATGCCTTCTTCAGTGAGACGAGTATCTGCAGGGAAGATTTCTACACCTTCGCTGTCAACGATAGCATGTACAGTATCCTTGTTCAACATATTTTGAACCATAGTTTCTTTTAATGTTGCACGAATGCTGTCATCGCTTTCACCAAGAATAATTTTTTGAACCAAGTTAGTATGGTTGATATCACTATCAGAACCTAGGTGCGCACCGCGCAATGCAACAGATGTTACACCGGATTCTGCGATATCTGCCAAGCATTGTTCGTCTAAGATAGTTTCAGCAGGAACAATAAGTTCGCCTGTTTCTACGTTCACTACATCTTTATCTAGAACACGACCAATGAGTTTATCTTTCAACAAATCCAAAGCTTGACGCGCAGATGTAGCCAAACGAGCACGTTCACGAACGAGATCGATACCTACAACATCACAATCGTCTTCGCGAACGATAACGTCTTGAGATACGTCAACAAGACGACGAGTCAAGTAACCGGAGTCAGCTGTACGAAGAGCTGTATCGGCCAAACCTTTACGAGCACCGTGAGAGGATGTAAAGTAATCCAATACAGTCAAACCTTCTTTAAAGTTGGCTTTGATTGGCAAGTCGATGATACGACCAGATGGATCGGCCATCAAACCACGCATACCAGCAAGCTGACGGATCTGTTGTTTGTTACCACGGGCACCAGAGATAGCCATCATATAAACTGGGTTGAAGCCATCTTTATCGCGCGCCATATTATCCATCATGGCATCAGTAACATCTTCTGTTGCTTTTGTCCATAATTGGATAGTTTTGCGGTAACGTTCTTCTTCTGTAATAAGACCACGACGGTACATACGAGATACTTTTTCTACCTCTTGCTCCGCTGTGTCTAACAAACCAGTTTTAACTTCTGGTACTTTAATATCAGCAATAGCTACAGTCATACCTGCGCGACGAGCGAAGGAGTAACCTAAGGATTTAATACGGTCCAAAAGTTCTGCAGTTTTTTCATTGCCAAACAATTGGAAGCATTGGTCAACCAATTTACCAACTGTTTTCTTATCCATAACCTTACCTAATGTGTAAGTACCATCTTCGTTTTGTGCATATTGCCATAATTCAGGGAACAATGCGTTGTTGAAGATCAAGCGACCAGCAGTCGTTTCAACGCGACCGTAGCCAGGCATACGGATATAAAGAACGTCTTGCAAGCCGATAATACCTGCTTCATAAGCAAGCATTACTTCATCGTATGTAGCAAATGTTTTTGCGTTTTCTTTAGTATTTTCACGTACTACTGTTAAGTAGTATGTACCCAAAATCATATCCTGAGATGGTACCGCTACTGGTTTACCGTCTTTAGTGGACAAGATATTGTGGCTAGAAAGCATCAATGTACGAGCTTCTGCTTGTGCTTCTACGGACAATGGTAAGTGACACGCCATTTGGTCACCGTCAAAGTCGGCGTTGAAGGCTGTACATACTAATGGGTGCAACTTGATAGCACGACCTTCCCAAAGAATTGGTTCGAAGGCTTGGATACCAAGTCTATGCAATGTAGGGGCACGGTTCAAGAGAACTGGATGTTCTTTGATTACCTCTTCCAAGGATTCCCATACGCCAGGGCCGATTCTTTCAACTTGGCGTTTAGCTGCCTTGATGTTGGATGCTTGACCGCGTTCTACCAAACGTTTCATAACGAATGGTTTGAACAATTCCAATGCCATTTCTTTTGGCAAACCACATTGGTGCATTTTAAGTTCAGGACCTACTACGATTACGGAACGACCGGAGTAGTCAACACGTTTACCGAGCAAGTTTTGACGGAAACGACCTTGTTTACCTTTAAGCATATCGGACAAGGATTTTAACGGACGGTTACCAGGACCTGTTACAGGACGACCGCGACGACCATTATCGATCAATGCGTCAACAGCTTCTTGAAGCATACGTTTTTCGTTGCGCACGATAATATCAGGAGCACCTAAGTCTAACAAACGTTTCAAACGATTGTTACGGTTGATAACACGACGGTATAAGTCATTGAGGTCAGATGTAGCGAAACGACCACCATCTAATTGAACCATTGGGCGCAATTCAGGTGGGATTACAGGAACGATGTCCATAATCATCCACTCAGGGCGGTTGCCAGATTGACGGAATGCTTCTACTACTTCTAAGCGACGAACTGCACGAATTTTACGTTGACCACTAGCAGTGTTCAATTCTTCACGCAATTCAGCATTCAATGCTTCAAGATCAAGTTCTGCTAAAAGAGCTTTTACAGCCTCAGCACCCATGTCGATACATACGAAGAGAACTTCTTCTGCAGCACCTAATTCATAGCGCTCTTCACGAGTTAATTCTTCGTATTCTTTATCTGCTTCTGGGATTGTTGCATCATCGCGAAGAGCCGCATTGTAGCGCTCTTTGCGTTGTGCTTCACGAACAATAGCTAAACGTTCGTTTCGTTGAGCTACTGTTTCAATTACGACGGATTTACCACCGATAGTGTAACCGTCTTCGTTAAATTGAGCTTCATATTCGCGGTATTCTTGCTCGGACAATAATTGACGTTTTGTCAACGGAGTACCAGCTGGATCTACTACGATGTAGGAAGCAAAGTATAATACGCGTTCCAAGGAACGTGGGGATACGTCAAGGATAAGGCCCATACGGGATGGGATACCTTTGAAGTACCAAATGTGAGATACAGGAGTGGCCAATTCAATATGACCCATACGTTCACGACGTACTTTCGCACGTGTAACCTCTACACCACATTTGTCGCAGACTACGCCTTTATGGCGAATGCGTTTATATTTGCCGCAGTGACATTCCCAGTCTTTTGTTGGTCCAAAAATGCGCTCGCAGAATAGACCATCACGTTCTGGCTTCAACGTACGGTAGTTAATAGTTTCAGGTTTCTTAACTTCCCCATGAGACCAAGCTAAGATCTGCTCTGGAGAGGCTAAACCGATTCGCATGGAATCGAATTCATTTACGTCTAGCACTACTATCGCTCCCTTCCTTATAGATAGTTTTAGTCTTCATCGTTAGAGGAGTCGCCCATTGGGAATGCCAATTGGCTAAGGATATCGTCTTCACCGCCGTTGTCAGCTGGTGCTTCTTCCTCTACTTCTGGTTCTACTACAGTTACTTCGTCAGTTTCTACTGTACTGCCTTCCATAACTTCTTCAATACCAGTTTCTACCACTTCATCTTCGTCATCAAGTTCTTTCATAACAACTTCTTCTTGATCTTCATTCAAGATTTTTACATCAAGACCAATACTTTGAAGTTCTTTGAGCAATACCTTGAAGGACTCAGGTACACCTGGTTCAGGGATGTTTTCGCCTTTAACGATTTTTTCGTATGCTTTCACACGACCAACAACGTCGTCAGACTTAACAGTTAATAGCTCTTGAAGAGTATAAGCTGCGCCATATGCTTCGAGAGCCCAAACTTCCATTTCCCCGAAACGTTGACCACCGAACTGAGCTTTACCGCCCAATGGTTGTTGTGTAACAAGGGAGTACGGACCTGTGGAACGAGCATGGATTTTGTCGTCAACCAAGTGATGGAGTTTAAGCATGTAAACGTAACCAACAGTTACGTGGTTATCCATAGGTTCACCAGTACGACCATCGTACAATACTGTTTTACCATTTTCAGGACGACCAGCAATTTCTAATGTTTCGAATACGTCTTTTTCGTGCGCACCGTCAAATACAGGTGTAGCGATATGAATACCTGCTACATCTGGTGTTGGCATGCCATATTTTTTGAAGTCATAGCCAAGACCTTCCAACTCTTTGCGGATTTCAATGCGTTTTTCTTCAGCAGAGCGAATATTGTTAAGAGTATTCTTAACTTTATTGATTGCTTCTAATTCCTCTACAAGTACAGGATCCATTTCTGGAGCATCTTCTTCAGAGTCAAAGAATTCTACATGAAGTGCATTGTATTTTGCTTCAATAGCTTTAAGTTCTTGGTAACGAGCTTCGCCGCCCATAGCATCCAATTTCTTTTGTGCTGCTTTTTCTACATGTTTAAGAATTTTAGTTTTCAAAGTAATGATTTGTTCATTCTCTTCGAAATGGCTTACGGTTACATCTTCTGCAATTTTTGCTTCCAATGCTTCGATTTGAGCATAAAGATCGCGGATTGCATCGATTTGTTCCCAGTAAGATGCATCAGTACGAGCTTCTTTCAACACATTTTTAATGTGAAGGTCTGTAGCTTTGATTTTCATACCTAAGCCTTGAACAGCCCAGCCCAAGTGAGTTTCAAGAACCTGACCGATGTTCATACGAGAAGGTACGCCCAATGGGTTCAATACGATTTGTACTGGAGTACCATCTGGAAGGAATGGCATATCTTCTTTTCTCATAACGCGAGAAACGACACCTTTATTACCGTGACGGCCCGCCATTTTATCGCCTTCGTGAATCTTACGTTTTTGAGCGATGTATACGCGAACAAGTTTATTTACACCTGGTTGTAATTCGTCGCCGTTTTCACGAGTGAAGACTTTAACGTCTACTACTTTACCAGATTCGCCATGAGGTACGCGCAAGGATGTGTCGCGAACTTCACGTTCTTTGTCGCCAAAGATAGCACGCAATAAACGTTCCTCTGGAGTAAGTTCAGTTTCACCTTTTGGTGTAGCTTTACCTACTAGGATATCGCCAGGGTGTACTTCTGCACCAATGCAGATAATACCTTCTTCATCTAAGTTTTTAAGTGTGTCATCACCAGTATTAGGCAATTCACGAGTAATCTCTTCAGCACCTAATTTAGTGTCGCGCGCATCACATTCGTATTCTTCAATATGAATGGATGTATAGATATCTTCTTTGCAAAGTTCTTCACTAAGCAAGATAGCATCCTCGTAGTTATAACCTTCCCAAGGCATGAACGCTACAAGAACGTTATAACCTAACGCCAATTCACCGCCATCAGTAGCAGGACCATCAGCCAATACTTGGCCTTTTACAACATGGTCGCCACGATTAACGATTGGTTTTTGGTTAAAGCATGTGGATTGGTTAGAACGAAGGAATTTGTTCAAACGGTATGTATCAACACGACCATCGCTATCGCGAAGTACGTGGATTTCATTACCCCAGCAACGTACAACTTTACCAGCTTCACGGGCAAGTACGCAAACGCCGGAGTCAGTCGCTGCTGTATATTCCATACCTGTACCAACAAGTGGAGCTTGTGCACGCAAGAGTGGTACCGCCTGACGTTGCATGTTCGCACCCATCAAGGCACGGTTAGCATCGTCATTTTCAAGGAATGGAATCATAGCTGTACCGATGGATACAACTTCTTTTGGACTTACGTCCATATAGTCAACCTTATCAGGTGTAACTTCTAATACGTCATGACCACGACGACAAGCTACATGTTCAGTTGTGAAGTAGCCTTCCTCATCAAGTGGAGAGTTCGCTTGGGCAATTGTCATGCCTTCTTCTTCGTCTGCTGTCATGTATACTACGCTGTCAGATACGCGTACTTTAACTACTTTATCAGCGTCAGCACCTTTGCCATATACTTTTTCTACTTTACGGTAAGGAGCTTCGATGAAACCGAACTCATTTACTTTCGCGTAGTTAGACAAGGAGTTGATCAAACCGATGTTTGGACCCTCTGGAGTCTCGATTGGACACATACGGCCATAGTGAGAGTGATGCACGTCACGAACTTCGAAGCCTGCACGCTCACGAGATAAACCGCCAGGACCAAGAGCAGATAAACGACGTTTGTGAGTCAATTCTGCTAATGGGTTTGTTTGGTCCATGAACTGGGACAACTGGGAGGAACCAAAGAATTCTTTGATTGCTGCCACTACAGGACGAATGTTAATCAACGCTTGCGGCGTGATAGATTCGATTTCTTGAATTGTCATACGTTCACGAACAACACGTTCCATACGAGTCAAACCAATACGGAATTGGTTTTGCAACAATTCACCTACGCAACGAAGACGACGGTTACCCAAGTGGTCGATATCATCTGTGTGACCTGCGCCATCCATAAGGTTGAGCAAGTAAGAGATGTTAGCAATCATGTCTTCACGAGTTACTGTGCGGTGATCGAATGGCAAGTTGCAGTTGTTACAAATAACTTTGGACTCTACACCATCGTTATTTACGATGTAGAATTCAGCAAAGCCTTCGCCATCGAATACATGGCTATTTGCTACGATATCAAGTTGTTCTTCCCCAACTTGTACGCCTGCATCAAGGATTACTTCGCCAGTTTCAGGATCTACGATAGGTTGAGCCAATGTGTGACCCAACATACGTTGACGCCAGCCAAGTTTTTTGTTCAATTTATAACGACCAACGCGCGCCAAGTCATAACGGCGTGCATCGAAGAACAAGTTATCGAACAAGTTACGAGCGGACTCTACTGTTGGAGGCTCGCCTGGGCGCAATTTTTTATAGATTTCAACTAATGCTTCATCAGCGGATTGAGTTGTATCTTTTTCTAATGTGCGAACGATGCGCTCATCATAAATTGGTAAACCATCTTCATCAGTTTTACCGTTCCAGAAGAGGTCAAGAATGCTTTCATTAGTATCCCAACCTAAGGCACGTACCAATACTGTAGCTGGTAACTTACGGTTACGGTCAATACGAACCGCTACGATTTCGCTTGCATCTGTTTCAAGCTCGATCCATGCGCCACGGTTAGGAATAACTGTGGAATCGTATAAACGGTTACCCATTGTATCGATTTCTTTATTGTAGTAAACGCCTGGAGAACGTACCAATTGGGATACGATTACACGTTCTGCACCATTGATGATGAAAGTACCTGTATCAGTCATCAATGGGAAGTCGCCCATGAATACTTCTTGCTCTTTAATGTCCATGTTTTCTGGATCATTATTTACCAAGCGAATATTTACACGAAGTGGTGCTGCGTATGTAGCATCACGGTTTTTACATTCATTAATATCATACTTAGGCTCACCTAAGCTGAAACCTTCAAAAGAAAGTACTAAATTACCTGAATTGTCTTTAATCGGAGAAATATCGTTGAAAATATTTTGTAAACCACTCTCCAAGAACCATTCATACGATTTACGTTGAATGTCCAATAAATGCGGCATTTTAATAACTTCGTTAATTTTTGCATATGTATAACGAGTTCGTTTGCCTACCTGTTCAGGTTTGAACATATTTGCTTTCACCCCTATCAAACACACTGGTCTACCATTTTCTATAACGGCATGGAAAAGACATCTTTCAGGTCTCAGTTTTCCTGCTCGGGCAACGTCAAATAAAGCAAGGTCCATTTCATTTTTCAAAATAACCTTGCTTCCCATTAACCAAGCACAACCTTGGAAGAAAACCTCATCACTATTTAAGTTATAGTTTTTACATCCAAAAGCAGAAAACGCTACTTTTGCAATATATAATTTTATCAGTAATAAAAAAGACTGTCAACCAAAAGGGTTGACAGTCTTTCATTTTCATGCTTTGTTCATTTAACAACAAAGGGTAATGTATTAGTTACCTTTTTGTTTTAACAATTTTGCACCAGCAATACCAGGGCGAGTCATTTCTTTAGGAGAAAGAATATGATTGATTTCATCTTCAGTCAATAAACCTTGATCTAAGATGATATCGCGGATAGCACGACCTGTTTCATATGCTTCTTTAGCTAATGCAGATGCTGTTTCGTAACCAAGATGTGGTAATAATGCTGTTACAATACCTACGGAACGGTTCAACCAGTATTCGCATTGTTCGCGGTCTACTTCAAGATCTACGAGCAATTTATCAACGAATGTATTTACACCGTTTTTGAGGTAACAAAGGTTATTGAACAAGTTGTAAGCCAATACAGGTTCCATTACGTTCAATTCAAATTGACCATTTTCTACTGCCAATGTAATAGTAAGATCATTACCGATAACTTGGTAACATACTTGGTTCAATACTTCGGCGATAACAGGGTTAACTTTACCAGGCATGATGGAAGAACCAGGTTGGCGTGCAGGTAATTTTAATTCCCCAATACCACAACGAGGACCAGATGCCATCAAGCGGAAGTCATTCGCCATTTTAATCAATACAAGAGCAGTTACTTTCAAACCACTGGAGATATCAGCAAATACGTCTGTATTGTTTGTAGCGTCGATCAAGTTTTCCGCAGTGTAGAATGGTTCACCTACTACTTCACTAAGTTCATAAGCTACATCATGAATGTAGTTAGGTTCAGCATTAAGACCTGTACCAACTGCAGTGGCCCCCATGTTGATTACATGTGCACCTTCAACGGCAGATTTAATACGTTTAATACCACGGCGAATACCAGATGCATAAGCACCCATTTCTTGGCCCAATGTAATTGGCACCGCATCTTGTAAGTGAGTACGGCCCATTTTCAAGATTTCGCTGTATTCTTCAGCCTTTTTCTCGAGCTCATCAACGAGGCGTTGCAATGCTTCAAGTAAAGGTTTGGATTTAATAATAGCACATACTTTAATTGCTGTAGGGAACGCATCGTTTGTGGATTGCGCCATGTTACAGTGGTTATTAGGGCTTACGATATCGTAGCTACCTTTTGGATGACCTAAAATTTCACAAGCGCGGTTAGCCAATACTTCGTTCATGTTCATGTTTACAGAAGTGCCTGCACCACCTTGAATTGGGTCAACTGGGAACTGATCAGCAAATTGACCTTCAATTACTTCGTCAGCAGCTTGAACAATTGCTTTACCAATAGATACATTGAGACGACCAGTTTTCATATTAGCCAAAGCAGATGCTTTTTTAACCATCGCCAAAGCTTTAATAAAGTCTTGGTCCAAATGTTTTCCTGTAATATGGAAGTTTTCTAAGGCACGAATAGTTTGTACGCCATAATATAGCTCATCAGCTACTTCTAACTCACCTAGGAAATCATGTTCTTTTCTCATATTAGATCCTCTTTCCACTATTTCATATATTAAATGATAGTCTAATGAAATAATTTTATCTTATGCGCTCATTATAGCATGTATCTTGTATACATAAAAGTCATTTCATTTATACTGCACAAACAATATTCTATATAATATTTATTTCGGTGATTAAATATACTATAGCAAGACAAGTTTTGAATATAACTATCCCTATAGTACAATAGTATAAACTATGTAAGTAAGGAGTATTGACTATGAATTTACACGCACTGCGTATAGGCGCATTATTTTTAGTGACCGTCCTGAGTTATGGTTTCTA
The DNA here is from genome assembly GCA_900552445.1 of uncultured Veillonella sp. GTDB lineage: Bacteria > Bacillota > Negativicutes > Veillonellales > Veillonellaceae > Veillonella. Next base: position 10,662 of record URZS01000015.1, read on the forward strand.
CAACGCCTATTTGCCTATCACCGATCCAGTCGAATCAAACTATGTGCTCTCTGCCATTACCATGCTAAAACACAACTCATGGATATCCCCCATGATATATGACCAAGTGTGGTATGATAAACCGCCCCTCACCTATTGGGCCCTTATGATAACATACAAACTATTTGGCATATCTGACTTTACATCGCGGATACCGAATACACTTGTAGCAGGAGCTAGTGTAGCACTAATGTATCACCTCGTTTATCGCATTAAGGAATCTGTTCATTTGGCAGTTGCAAGCTCAGTTTTATTACTTAGTGCATTACAGTTTTGGTATATTTCACATGCAATTATCACTGATGGTTTTCTATTTTTCTTCTCCATAGCAGTTTTTGGTTATTCCTATTTAGCCTTTACTAATAATGACAAGAACTCCATGGTAAAAGCCTATGTCGGTGCTGCGTTATCCGTTGTTACTAAAGGTCCTATCGGTATTTTACTACCCGGATTAATTCTATTGCTTTTTGTGTGTATACGATTTCTTACAAGACGAGCATATACAGACTATTCCATCACTAAAGACTTAAAATTACTTTTTAATCCATTTGGTATTTTTATTTTCATTTTATTAGCTACACCATGGTACATTGCAATGTACTCAATCCACGGCGAGCAATTTATTTCTGGTTTCTTAGGACTACATAATGTGGATCGAGCCCTCGTTTCTGAGCATCCGAAGTTCAATGTATGGTATTACTATCTAATCATAGTGCCCCTAGCTCTATTACCATGGACTCCAGCTGTAATCTATCGTTTAAAAAGTATTGACTGGAAAGATA
>URZS01000016.1 GCA_900552445.1 uncultured Veillonella sp.
TGAATTTGCCTAAACTACCACGTATAGACTTGTAAGACGCAATCTAGATAATTGATTTGAGTTATATATACAGTTAACACAAAAGCTCCCTATCCAAGGATAGAGAGCTTTTTATATTTGATAGACTTTATATTTGCTATACTATAGGCTACATCTGTACAGATTTATACACTACGTATCAGCCTTATGCCAATCTTACGATTTTTATAGACTAATCTATAATGATTGCATCGTGCAAGCGGAAGCTATAGATATAACATGCTTTCACAGGCATTCCCGTCAATCGCTGTAAGGCCTCTTTGTAGAGGTCCATTTGTATTTTATAGCGCTTGATAAGGTCTTCCCCTGATTTGACACGGTCTGTCTTGTAATCTACGAGAACCCATTCACCGTCCTCTTCAAAGGCAGTATCGATAATACCTTGAAGGAATAGATCTTCCCCATCCTCTAAGGTATCATATACGCGTTTTCCTTCAAAAAGCATACTGAACGGCAATTCACGTTCTATGCGCTTCGCATTGATAAGACGCTTGCCAAGATCAGAACTAAAGAATTTATATAAACTTGTATCGCTTAATAGATTTCGTTCTTCCTCTGTGATAGTCCCTTTCGTTACGAGTGTATCAAGCTCTTTTGTTAAAGAAGCTTGGGTATACTTCGCAAGAGGAAGCCACTGCATTGCCTCATGCATTAAAGTACCCCATTGAGCACCTGTCAATACATCTTCTTCAGACTGTAGTGCTTGCGGCTTGCGGCCGAATACAGAATTAGCTAAATCATCAGCGGAAACTGTAATAGTTGGTACAGCAACATTACTTGTAGCGTCACGATCAGCATTACGAATATCTAGCTTAATAGCTTGACCTAAGATTGCATCTGAAACAGCTCGTTTAGCCCCTGTATCTACCGTTACAATCGGTTCGTTCAAGGCATCAATAGTGCCTGCTTCCAGTTCACGTTCTTGGAATCGTCGTTTTAATTCACTAACGGAGATTTTAGCAGTACGACGCGTAGCATCACTGTACGGGTAGGTGTAGTTAAATCGATCTACTATCTCCTGTGGTAGTTCCACAGAGTTAACAACTTGTAATTCACGCACCTTATTGATAGTCGTTTCATCGATATCCGCTTTATAATCGAGGTCACCGTAGAGAGAACCATCGTGAATTTCCACCTTGATCCGACATTTCTTATCAGGCAAATCAAAATAGGTCGGCCCTTCGTACTCAACGGCTACGCGCAATGGATTACCACCGTCCAAATGACGGGTAAAGCCCATAATTAACCATTCTAGATACGTATTAGCTTGGGTGATAATATCCGTCGGCAACTGCTGTCCTTCCACAGCGGCAACATTGTTAATGAGCTCACCTAGGCTAGATAGTTTACCTGCAGAATTCTTGAACCCCTTCACAAAACCCGTTAGGAACAATTTATCTCGAGCCCGTGTTAAGGCTACATAGAGAATACGCTGTTCCTCTGCTTTGAGGGCTGCTTCTTTTACGTCTTTCACGTAGAACCACGGCATTGTTGGGAAGGATACCCGAATATCTGGGAAGTACCCCTTAAGACCAAGTCCTGCGTTTTTATCGATGAGGAGCTCTGAGCGAAGGTCCATCATATTGAACCGTTTTTGAACGCCAGATAAGAACACCACAGGGAATTCAAGGCCCTTACTCTTATGGATGGTCATGAGGCACACTACATTATCCGCTTCGCTTACCACATTAGCAAGTGGCATATCTTGGTTGCTATCGCGCAAGCTTTCCACAAAGCGTAAGAATCTAAAGAGTCCACGGAAGCCAGAGGCCTCATAGCCCTTAGCTCTGTCGTATAAGGCGAGCACGTTCGCACGGCGCACAAGACCATTTGGCATGGCACCTACATAGTTTACATAATCTTGGGATTCGTAAATATCCCATAACAAATCGGTTACACCGTGACGGCGGGACAAGGTACGCCACCGATCCATATGACCAATAAAAGCTAATAAGCGCTCATCTTGAGCCTCTTCTGCATAGGCGGGCACGAGAGACCACAAAGAGCCCTCACCAGATAGACGCAAAGCCCCTAGTTCGTTTGCATCAAGACCTACGAGGCCGGAGTGCAATACCGCAGCCATCAGCAAGTCTTGTTCCGGATTATCTATGATGGATAACAAGGCCAATAGTAATTGAATCTCTTGTGCTTCAAAGTAGCCATCCCGTTCGTTTACTACTGCAGGGATACCCGCTTGGCGCATGGCCTCTACGGCACGAGTACCCCAGCCTGCCAAGGATCTGCGCAAAATAGCAAAGTCTCGCCACTCGATTTGACGGAACGTACCATCTGGATTTTGCACCTTCTTCTTGGCAGCGTGGATTTCCTTAATCTTTTGAATAATGAAATCGAGCTCACGCTCATTGTTTTCAGGGTCATCTCCTTCGTCCTCGTCGCTTTCAGTAGCACTGAGGGTATCCTTACTCACATCGAGGAGCTGCAATTCCACGTCACCTCCAACCCAATCCTCTGGCGCATCCTCAACGATGCGGCCAGGAATGAGGGATTCAGCCTCAGTATAGTTAAGCTCTGCCGCCTCTTCCGTCATGATTTGATAGAACAAGAAGTTCGTTGCGGCCAAAATATTTTCGTGAGATCGGAAGTTCTTCGCTAGGTCGATACGGCGCTCCACCGCATCAGTGCCGCCGTAGGTATTGTATTTCTCCATAAACAGAGAACTGTCCGCCATACGGAAGCTATAAATCGCTTGCTTCACGTCCCCTACGTAGAACCTGTTATCGACACGAGAAATCAAGTTGATAATCGTCTCTTGCACGCCGTTCGTATCTTGGTATTCGTCGACCATGATTTCTTTGAACGTATCTTGCAGTTCCTTCGCTACGTCGGATGGCTGAGGGTCATCCTCTGTGCCTGGTTCAACGAGAAGGGCTAAACATAAATGTTCCAAGTCGCTGAAATCCATGATACCTTGTTCTTGTTTCATATCTCGATACGCTTTATGGAACGCAATAGTGAGTTCCACTAAACCTTCGATGATTGGATATTGAGCCTTGAACTGCTCTTGCAAGGTAGCTTCAGGCACGGTAAATACAGTAGCTTGCATCGCTTTAAGGTCATCTTTATTTTGGGAACCTAAAGATTTAAACTCTGCTACCAATATAGGATCAAAGGCTTGTGCCTCTTTTGAGCCCATGCGGAACTGGTCCTTAATAAAGGTATCCATATGCTTACAAGCTTCACCCATATCGTCCCATGTTTGAGCATTTAAAAGCATGCCTAGTGCGGCTAGTTGGTTATCGTATATGTTCTGCCATTTATGAGGCCCCATTGGATCGAGCAAGATTTGTTCCATCCGTTCTAAGCGCTCACGAATGTGGTCGATAACAGCTACATGTTTATCCCACATGTATTGGCCCCATAGCGTATCGCTTGGGCTTATAGTCATAGCCTCTTTATAAGGCTCTAAGGCTTTACGTAACCATCCATCAGGATTGGCAAGGGACATGGCGTAGTTATATAGCGACATAATCTTCGCCGTTAAGCCTGCATCCGATTTATCATCACTGAAGAAGTCCGCCAATTCATAAATATTATAAAGGCCTTCTTCATAGGATTTAGTTAATAAATCGGCTAATACCTCTTGTTGTAATAGCGCCATTTCTGCTTCGTTGCCGATGCGAGCCGTTGGATTAATATCTAGCTTGTAGAAATAGGAACGAATTACCCATTGGCAGAAGGAATGCAACGTAGAAATATGAGCAGACGGCAAGAGATTGAGCTGTCGTTCAAGACGCTCTTGCATAGTCGCGTCATCAGTAGACTCCATGGCTTTTGCCAAGGCAAGTCCGATGCGGGCACTCATCTCTTGAGCAGCCGCCTTTGTAAAGGTTACAACCATGAGCTCTTGTACGGATAAGGGATTATCCATATCTTTAAGACGGGTAATAATGCGCTCTACGAGAACTGCCGTTTTACCTGAACCGGCTGCAGCCGCCACAAGCAGGGTTTGATTATCTAAGGACGAGTCTTTCGGCGCTATGATGGCAGACTCCTGCTCTGGCGTCCATTTAACACCCATGGTTTTCACCTCCTTCGTTACCATTATTTTTATCGTTCCTGTTATTTCTATCGTTACTGTTGTTTCCGTCGCTACTGTTATCTCCGTCGTTTAGAGCCTCTTTCATCCGTTCTAATGCATCATCTTCAGATAAGCCGGACAGATAATTATATTTATTACGGCTAGAGTCAAAGCGGCATACAGTACGATAGTCGCAATATGTACATGGTCTAAAGCCATTTAATTGATATGGCTTAATAGGGAACTGGCCTTCCCCAATATTACGGCCCGTTTCAGCCATTACGTGATTGGTGTAACGACACATTACGTCAAATTCGCCAGAATTCTTAACCTTGCGCAAATCTCTACTAGAAATAGTTTGATCCTTTTTCGTAGCGATTGGTACATAAGGTCCTCGTTTAGATCCATAGGACAAAAATTTATTGTCGATATGGGTCAACAACTCAACATCGTCTGAGAAGTATCCACTGTTTTGCCATGCGTTGCTTTCTTTCGCAAGTGATATGGCATCCTCATAGGATATAGGCGCATCGGCAGGAATTTTAGGGTTCTTCACATAGGAATACACCACAGCCGCAGGAACTATAGATTCACCCTGGCTTTTAACGTAAGCAGATTCTAAGGCCAACAGATAGGTCATAAGCTGCAATTTAAGGCCATAGTATACATCTTGCGCCGTTACGTGTGCGCCGCCCGATTTGTAGTCAATAACCATACCATAGGTTTGACCATCTCGGGTATATTCATCGATGCGGTCAATTTGACCGATGAGGCGTAAATAACGATCCTCTCCAAGAGGTACGCGAATCGGATCCCAGCCACCTTGGCGGCCAAAATCTTGCTCTAAGTATTTCGTATCAAAATCACTGCGCTTCGACCACTCTACGAGGCGGTCTACCGTTACATGTAATGTTCTTTGTACACGCTGCTCGATTGCCTTTTGGTAGGCATCGCTGGTTTCCTCGCCACCTTGATTCTCTTGTAAAATCTCTTCCGCTACCGTACGGCACAAGTTATGTTGATCCTCTTCGTTAAGGTCACGCCATTGTTTATTGTTATCTAATAGATAATTACCTAAACGCTCCAAGTTTGCATGGAGGAATGTACCAATTTCAGGAGCACCAAAGGAGCGCACACGACGCGGTTCTAGTTTCAAACCATATTGGGCATAGAATTTGAACGGACATTGCTGATATCTCTCTAGGCGCGTCACAGAACCAGACATATAACCTTTAGATAGGAACAATCCATTCACTAAATCCTTCGTAATGACAGGTACATCATTATTATCTCGAATACCACGAGATACCTCACCTAAACGAGGACGGTAGGTGTCGCTTTCACGAGCCCAGTTATAGAGGCCCCACCACAATGGATTGACCTCATGACCACTAAAGAGGGCGCCCCAGCGCTCAGACAATAGGGACAAACTCTGTAAAGGTCGCCATACATAATCCGCCTCAGTATCAGGTGCAATAGAGAGCGGAATATCTACCGCCTTATCTACATAACCAAGGGATTCTAGTCGTTTCACCACGAGAGCTGGCTCAAGACCGGTTCCATCTTCGCCAGAGCTTGCATAGGACAGCGTCAAGGAATGGGATGCCCGCGTCATAGCTAGGTATAATAGGAAATTCTCGTTGAAAGCCTTCGGCAAAGCCCCTTCCGCCAACGTGATACCGGCCTCTGCCAATTCTTGACGTTCCTTATCCTTAATAAGCCCTTCATCGCCCATGCTTTGTGGGAATACACCTTGGTTGAGGCCCATGACGAATACCTTAGGCCACCATTGGCTGTAACCACGTTCAATGGTGGTAATCACCACATGGTCCAAGGACGGTGGAATCATGGAATAATTTACATCGCTCAAACCTTCTGCGAGAAGTAACATCATCTCATCCAGTGTCAACACTTCGTCCTTCATGACCATAGAGACTTCATCTATGAAAGAAATAACAGCATTGTACATCTGTTCATGGCTAGCTTTAGACTCTTGATCACCCACCATTTCTGCGTCCTTCGCCCATTCATAAAGGCGCTGTGGCACGTGCAAGGTTTCTAAGAGACCATAAAGCTGTTCGCCCCATTCTGCTCCCGTATGTCCTTCGCTATGAGCGGCAAAGTCAAACCATGGGGATAGGATTTCCATAATAGTTTGTCGTGCTTGATTAACACGCGCTCTACGAGGTGCATCAGTATGACTTTCTTCATCTTGTCCCTCATGAAAGCCTCGTAAATACGGCCAGCTTTCACGTTCCCATTTATAATGGTCAATACCAAACTCGAGCACATAGTTTTCCAATTCATCTACGGCCTCACGGCTCAGTGGCATCAAGTCTGTTTTAAGCAAGAGGAACATACTATCTCGGCTGTAACTATGGCGCACGATATCAAAGAGAGCCGTCAACAATTCCCCTAATGGATGATTTTTCATAGGCCGCTGGCGGTCCATAAAATGGGGAATACCATACCGACCGAAGACCTTTTCTAAGGTATCACCGTATGTTTCCGACTCGCGAAGCATGATACATACATCGCGGTAACGTGCCTCTGGAGAGGATTCTACGTAGGCTAAAATACGGCGAGCCACCGCATCAGCCTCTCGTTCTCGGTTGTAACCACGAATGAGCGGCACAGTAGTACCAGTAGAATTTTGCCTACTAGGACTAGTAAAGTAATTAGCTTCTAATTCTTGTACGATTTGAGGGCCCCGTTTTCCGTCAAAACCAACCCAATTAATACTAGAGCCATAACGAGCCACTAAGGTGTCATAAATCTCTAAAGGACGACTAAAAAGATGTTCTCCTCGACGAGCAAGATGTAAGTTCTTTGGAGCCGTTGGCAAGTCGATGGTAATAACCGCTTCCTTCGCCAAATCAAACAAGGTATAGATCAACTCGTAGTGTGTGGGTGTAAACCAATGGAAGCCATCAATAAAGACGTGGCTGTCTTCCATCAGTGGAGATTGAGGCAAAGCCTCAACGATTTCCATGATAGGATCAATGTCGCGCTCCCCATGACGACTGATTTCCTCTTCATAGGCAGCCATACAAATAGCAAGTTCGCGCAATTTCTTTTGTAATACTTTATTTTTAACGGACTCCGCCCCACGTTCAAGGTCATCAGGTCCTACGCGGAAGGCGCGAAACTCAGAAAAGAGCTGTTGCAATACAGAAGAAAACTCAGGTTGTTTTGTAGCCTGTTCTAATAAGCCTAGCTCCTTTTGTTTCCGCTTCATAACAAGGCGCAACAACATAGACCGGCCAAAGCTAGATAAGCTTGATTGACCGGCCTCTTTGGAGCCTATCGATTGATATACTTGGTACCCCAAACGACCAAAGCCTACGACACGGACCGTAGTAAAGCCTTTTTCAGGCATAAATTCAGCAAGTTCCCTCTCCACCCGATAGGTGGCTGGTTCAGGAACGAGTAAGATTATAGGTTCCCCTGGACAATCAGTCATCACTTGACGTATCCGTTCATATACGGCACGCGTCTTGCCTGATCCTGCTCGTCCATAATAGACGCTAATATTCATGAGACCTCCCTAGTGAAACTTTCACCATCTCAGTTTATATAATTTATATAATCAGTAAATTTCATCTTATTTATATATTTCTCGGTCTTAGGTCTAGCCTAAAACTATTTTTTTCGATATAATATGTTACTGTACTAAGTATTATTATATAGTAATATGACATTCTGTGCTTAATTCTGGGGTAAATTTAAGCTAATTGTACAATATTTGACTCATCTGATTATATTTGTTTATAATTAAGAAAAAAATTTATATTTTATTTACAATTAACAGAATTTCATATATAATACATGTTAGTATTTGTGTTATTTGTAAAAATCATGTATTTAGGAGTGAATTATTATGAACAAAAAACATTTAGCAGCTGCTTTCGCAGTATTCGCAGCTACAACTATGTCCTTCTCCGCTTTCGCTGCATCCATCGATGCTAATGCACGCGCTTACGAACGCGCTGCAGCAGAGCAATATACTTACGCAGCACCTCAAGCGGCTACACCAGCTTACCAATCTGGCTACGTAACAAGTGCACCACGCCCTGGTTACACACCATTGCCAGCGGTTCCTTACACAGCAGGTGACATGGCTCAACAAATGCCTGTATCTAAAGAATTGGGCGATCCAATCTTCGTAGCACCTCAAACAACTGCTGTAGGTCTTCAAATTATGGACCCTATCGCACCTAGCTACCAACCTGTATACCAAGAAACTGTAAACTCCGTAACATCTAATGGCAACGGCAGTGCATACGTTTCTCGTTACAAAACTAACCAATTGAACGCTTTCGACTTATTGTTGAACGGCAAAACTTACACATATGACTTGCCTGCATACACTAATGGCTACCAAGTGAAAACTGCTAGCACTTACAACCGTGCTGGTGCCGGTGTTGCGAATGTATTCTCTACAAACGTAATCACTGAAGCAGTTGTAAACAACAACTCTTTGCGTATCACTGTTAACATGACTCAACCAACAGCTGTAGCAGCTGCTAAATTGCGTTCCATGCAACAAACTGGTCAAGTAGCAGGTGGTGAAGTAGCTGCATTGTTCGCTTACAATGAAAGCTATGACGGTGTAAAACAAGCTGCTCATTACGATATCTTCAACAACGGCGGCCGTTACATCATCGTTAAATCCGGCGCTGTAACTGTACCAAATGGTGCACAACACCCTTACGCAACTGCATTGTTCGCAGTAACTGAAGACACTGTAGCAGCTGTAACAGTATCTGGCAACACTGCTGATGCTTACGACTTAGTAAAAGGCACTGCATACGCAATCGCTCAATCCGCTAAGGTTGGCAACGCGCGTCGCTAATTCTAACCACTAATTCGTTACGAATTTAATTATACTTGTGAAAGCCACAAGCTTTCATGAAAAAAGACTATAAATCACTAAATCCCCTAATGAGGTAGCTCATTAGGGGACTTTTTATAATCTTGTGAATACGTCTAATCTTTTATAATCTTGTGAATACTTCTAATGCTTTATAAGCCATTAAGCGATAGCCTAGCTCGTTAGGATGTACTTCTCCAGCAAAGACGATTTGTTCAATTTGATCCGCTTCAAACAAGGTCGTATAGAAGTCTATGACCTTAATATCATGCGCCTCTGCGTATGCTTTTAGCTGTTCATTAACCTCTCGTACGACGAGGTCTAAGCCATCCATATCACTGTCGATTTGAGTTTCTAAACCAATAATAACCTGTCCCTTTGTGCTGGCTAATTCAATGGCTTTCACCAAAGTCTTGAACACATATGCACTATCTCGACCTTGTAAGATATCGTTGGTACCACACATTAAGAAGATGTGGCGCGTTGGATCAGATACGGCCGTAACAGCCCAGTTTTCAATATTATAAATCATGGCTTGTACAGAGCAGCCATCGACCCCATAATTCGTAAATTTTACGCCCTCAATGGATGCATCACAGATTTCAACCCACCCACGTCCATAAGGCACATCGTAGCCACGCGTAATGCTGTCGCCAAAACAGATGATTTCCATATTCATCCCTCCTGTAACTATGCATTAATCATATAATAAAAGAACATTATACACAATATACATATTATAGAATTTTATATGCACTCTTCATGGAATTACACCTACGACTATGGTATACTATTTCCACATAAGAGAGGTCAATGATGAGAAAACTATATCCCTTTTTAGTGATTGCTCTGGCTAGTCTTCAAACAGCTAGTGCTATTTCACAATACGAATTAGAAAATAAACCTACCCAATTCCAAGTCGCTTATAATAGCCCTGTTGAGACTGTGTATATCGACTTGAGCACCATCAATCTAGTACAAGCGGGACCGACGTATAATACATTACACGCTCGCACTATTAGTCTATATAAGCAACAAAACATTATTGCAGACTATATGACTAATTATACATACCATCGAGGTGAAACATCTAAAGATATTTACCTTATGGACTGGCATGTGACCCCTGCTAAGTTTTACCAAGTGAATGGTGCCCCTATTGGAATGGCAGACAAGCACCGTTCCGTTTTATCTACAGGTGCTCGCGTAGCTCTGAAAGGATCTGCCGTCGCTGAAATAGGTCAGTTTATCTTGCACAATGCGTTAGAAATGGAGCGAATCACATATACCTTCACAAACCCTTATGTGCCACCACGCCCATATAAACCGATGAACACCCCTGCTCCTACTGCGGAGAAACCATTATTTGGTGTTCAACCGCCTGAAGGTGTATATAAACCACTGAACCAACTAGAATCGCCATATGCGTATCAGCAACCGCGCTTAGCGCCATCTAAACTAGGTGTATATGGACCAGTTCCTCCACCGCCTCCAACAGGACCACGCCCTGATTGGGCTCTTGATATACAAAATCAAGATTTACCAGATCCGAACACACCTATGAGTCAATGGGGACCACAACCAGATTATACTGCGCCACCTAGACCATAGGGACGTATCCCTATTCTAACTATATTCCTTAGGATATGAGTTTATACT
>URZS01000017.1 GCA_900552445.1 uncultured Veillonella sp.
GTATGGTTTTGATATCGATATTATTACTGCTATTGCAAAAGAAGAGGGCATTGAAGCGGATATTCAGAATTTAAACTTTGATGCACTATTACCAGCATTACAAAGTAATACAATCGACATTGCTATTTCAGATATGACCATTTCTGAAGAACGAGCAAAATCTGTAGATTTCAGTAAACCATACTATATTGCAGGTAATGGCCTCGTTGTTAATATCGACAACACAAATATTAATAGCTTTAAGGATCTAGAAGGCAAGCGTATCGGTGTATCTATTGGTTCTACGGGTGCTGAAATAGCAAGTAAGATTCCTAATGCTGAAGTACGTCAATTCAACATTATCGTTGATGCCTTTTTAGAACTACAAAATAAAGGTGTCGATGTAGTTATTAATGATACGCCGGTAAACGAATATTATGTTAATGGAAAGGGTAAAGGTATCGCAAAGGTTACTGGAGAGGACTATGATGCGGCACCGCTTGGTATTGCTGTGAAAAAAGGCAATACAGAGGTCCTTAATAAAATTAACGATGGTCTAGCTAAGATTAAAGCAAATGGCAAATATGCTGAGATTTATAAAAAATGGTTTGGTAAAGAACCACCAGCAGAGGTGTTAAAATAGTTTGTAGATAGTACCAAAACGTATTATTTGATATAATACGCTTGGTAAGCCTCAAGTTGTAAGAGGCAAGTATAGAATGGGTGATATGATGGCTAAACGAAGTGTATTTTTAGATATTATTAAGGATAAGGGCGCCCTCGTCTTAGATGGGGCTTTAGGGACTGAATTAGAGCGTTATGGTTGTAATATTCAGCATAAGCTGTGGTCCGCAAAAGTTCTCATGGAACAACCTGATGTTATCAAAAAAATACACATTGCGTACTTAGCTGTTGGAGCAGACATCATTCAAAGCTCTGGTTATCAAGCTACTGTAGCGGGTTTTAAAGGCTTAGGCTATGGTACAGAAGAGGCGATAGAGCTCGTTAAATTATCTGTTCGCTTAGCCGTGCAAGCTCGTAATGAGTTCTTAGAGGCTAAGGCTAGCGGAGCGCTTACGTTACGGGGCATTACCCTAGGGGAAGAGACTCCGGACGGAGTTAAGTATTTTTCCGAAGGTGCATTGCCTAAACCGTTGGTGGCGGCCTCTGTAGGTCCTTATGGAGCCTTCTTGGCTGATGGATCTGAATACCGTGGATATCCTGATGTACAAACAGAATACCTTGAGGTGTTCCATATCCCTCGGTTAGCATTGTTCGCGGAAGAGAATCCAGATATATTATCCTTTGAGACGATACCATCTTATGATGAGGCCATTGCTATTGCTCGTGCTATGTCCGATCCCTTTACATCAAAAGGTATTCCTGCATGGATTTCATTCTCTTGTAACGATGGCCACCATGTTTCTAGTGGTGAAACTATCATCAAATGTGCTGAAATGATTGATAAGGTTCGTCCTGTAACAGGTATTGGTATCAATTGTAGTAAACCTGAATATGTAGAGTCCTTGATTAAGGATATTCGTACCGTTACGGACAAACCGATTGCGGTATATCCAAATCTTGGTGAAAGCTATGATAGTAAAACCAAGGCTTGGTACGGTGATCCAGAATCCTTTGTAGACTACGTAGATATATGGCGTAAGGCGGGGGCTGAAATTATTGGTGGCTGCTGCAGAACAACACCTGAAATCATCGGTGATATTGCAAAGAAAATCCATAATTAATATGGTGAAATACATATAATATAAAAAGGCTATTCGAATTAAAGTCGAATAGCCTTTTGTCATATAGAGATAAAACATAATAAAAAAGCAGTGCCTAAGCACTGCTTTTACTATGGCGGAGAGACAGGGATTTGAACCCTGGGTACGGGATAACCGCACACATGATTTCCAATCATGCTCCTTCAGCCGCTCGGACACCTCTCCATGTATTCTGTTGTGTAACAGGTACTTGTATAGTATATGAAAAAGTTAGATTTATGTCAAGCGAAAAATAGGGGAAATCTTGCACTTTCATAAGACTTTTAAAATATAAGAAAAAGCCGCCTAAGAGGCGGCTTTTGTATTCGTATTATAATACGTCTTGGATTTCTGTTGCTTCGATAGATGCTTTGATATCGTCTGCCATTTTTTCGATTTTAGGAAGATCTTCTTCTTTCAAAGAGGATTTGATATCAAGTGGTTCAGATACGATTTCCATATCTTTGAAGTCGTTTTCGAAGTGGGATACCATGATTTTCATGGCTGCAGATGCCCAAGAGTGGTTACCGATGATGGATACCTTGTGGTTTTGGAAGTTAAGTGCTTTCAACTCGTGGATCAAGTTTTCCATTGTAAGGTATAGGTTCAAGTTATATGTAGGTGCGATTGTTACCAAGTTAGTGTATTTCCAAGCATCAGCGATGATGTAGGATGCATTAGTTTTGGAAACATCGTAGATTTTGATATCTGTAATGCCGCGTTTGGACAATTGTTTAGCCAATTGCTGTGCAATAGCACGAGTGTTGCCGTACATAGAACCGAAGGCAATAACTACACCTTTTTGCTCAGCTGTGTAGCTAGACCAGTGCAAGTATTTGTGTAAGATGTATTGGATAGATTCAGGTGTACGCCAGATTGGACCATGAAGTGGAGCAATGCGTTTAATATCAAGACCAGAAACTTTACGAATTGCATTTTGTACTTGAGGACCGTATTTACCAACGATGTTTGTATAGTAACGACGAGCTTCCTCTTCGTATGTAGCAACGTAATCTGTTTGGTCTGCAAAGATATTGCCGTTAACTGTACCGAATGTACCGAAAGCATCTGCAGAGAACAATGTGCCTGTAGATTTTTCATAAGTACAAGTTACTTCTGGCCAGTGAACCATTGGCATAGTGTAGGAAACAAGTGTATGTTTACCAAGGCAAATTTCGTCGCCTTCTTTTACAGTGTAATATTGGTCTGGTTTTGGAGAATTGTAGAATTGCTCGAACATGCGGAATGTTGTAGCATTACCAACCATTTTACAGTTTGGATAGCGCTCCAAAGTTTCTAGCAATGTTTGGCAATGATCTGGCTCCATGTGATTTACGACGATATAATCAAGCTCGCGACCATTCAAAAGATGAGTTAAGTTGTCAAAGTATTCTTCGCGAATTTCAGCATCTACAGAGTCAACAACACAAGTTTTTTCATCATCAATGAAATAGCTATTATAGCTAACACCATTTGGGATAGGGAATAAGTTTTCGAAACGTTCAGTAGTCCAGTCATTACTACCAATCCAGTAGATATTATGGGTCATTTTCTGAGCACAATGCATAATAAAATCCTTTCTTAACTTACTTATGTATATATGTATAGATTTAAACGAAATTATTTTTGTAAATATGTCATCAACTTATAATACTAATATTTGCGAAAAAAATCAATATGGAAAAGCCTACTCCTAGGAGTAGGCTTTCACATAAAAGAATAGTAATTAATTACTTGAAGTATTTTACACCAGATGTAAAGATTGGCATTTCTAATTGGCCAGGAATATTTTTACTAATACCTGCACCGCAGCGTTCGGAATGAGCCATTTTACCGAATACGCGACCATCTGGGCTATAAATACCTTCGATAGCAGCTACAGATTGATTTGGATTGAATCGGCTATCCATGGAGGCGATACCATCAAAGTCTACATACTGTGTAGCGATTTGACCAGTTTTATTGAACTCTAACACTTGTTGAGGGGATGCAATAAAACGACCTTCCCCATGAGAAATAGGTACAGTATAAATTTCACCAGCTTTAGCATCACACATCCAAGGGGATTTAGTGGAAATTACCTTTGTATTGACCATGCGAGACAAGTGACGACCAATTGTATTGTACGTTAATGTAGGATGATCTGCAGTCAACGTTTCAATGTGGCCCCCAGGCAACAAGCCTAATTTGATAAGAGCTTGGAAACCATTACAGATACCAAGAACTAGACCATCTTGTTTGTACAAGAGATTTTCTAAGCCTTCTGCAAGGTATGGATTGCGGAAGAGGGTGGCCATGAACTTACCAGAACCATCAGGTTCGTCACCAGCACTAAATCCACCTGGGAACATAAGAATTTGAGACTCTGCTAACTTAGCTTTGATTACGTCAATGGATTCTTTTAATTGTTCTGGTGTTTGATTGCGGATGACAACGATATCTGCTTCTGCACCTGCACGCTCAAAGGCACGAGCTGAATCGAATTCACAGTTTGTACCAGGGAATACAGGGATGAGAACCTTTGGTTTTGCTCCTAAGGATGCACTGCGAGGCTTAGCATGTTGGTCGTGAATGTACGCCACTGCTTCACCAACGCCATTTGGTGCGTGCATAGGGAAAATATCATTTAACGGTGCTTCATATGCTGCTTGCACCTCTTTAAGGGATACAGATTGATCTTCTAACTCGATAATTGGTGCAGCTTGAGTTACACCGATTACTTTTACATTTGGTAATTCTAAGAGGTGGTTAACTGCAGTAATATCAACTTCTACAATGAAGGAACCAAGAGCAGGCTGGAAAATTGCACGATCAGCATATTTATTAAACTTAACGCCTATATTGTTGCCGAGAGCCATTTTTGTAATTGCTTCAGGAATACCACCTTGGTCAACTACATAAGCAGCGTAAACACGACTTTTTTCAATTTGTTCTTGCAGGTTCTCACAGTTTTCTTTGAACTGATCCCAATCTGGAGTATCGTCATAAGCACGAGGTAAATCAAAGAGTACAAGACGGTGATCTACACCTTTAAGTTCTTGGCTTACAATATTGTCTACATGAGCTGTACCAACTGCAAAGGATACAAGGGTAGGAGGAACTGTAAGGTCCATAAATGTACCGCTCATAGAGTCCTTACCGCCAATAGCGCCAATTTCAAGTTCTTTTTGTGCTTTATAAGCGCCGAGAAGGGCTGCTACAGGTTTACCCCAAGATTCTTTTGAGTTAAGACGTTCAAAGTACTCTTGTAATGTTAAGTACGCATCTTCACGACGACCGCCGAGAGCTACTAATTTAGCGACAGATAACAGTACAGCGTATTGTGCGCCATGGTATGGGCTCCAGTCGGATAATTCAGGTACAAAGCCGTGAGTCATGATGCTAGCAGTTGTAGTTTCACCGTTTAGAACCGGTAACTTTGCTACCATGCCTTGAGTCGGTGTTTTTTGGAATTTGCCACCAAATGGCATGAGCACAGTATTAGCACCTACAGTGCTGTCAAAGCGTTCTGCTAAGCCTTGTTGGGAAGCAGTGTTTAAATCAGATACAGCAGCGAGCCATTTTTCTTTGAAGTTATCTGCACTAGCAGAACCGCGTAAGAAGTAAGAACGATCCGCTGGAGCTTTTACAATAACCTCTTGTTGTTGGCTGGCACCGTTTGTATTTAAGAAGTCACGACTAATGTCGACAATTGTTTCGCCATTCCAGTTCATGATGAGGCGATTTGTATCGGTCACATCTGCTACAACTGTACATTCTAAATTTTCTTCATCGCAATAAGCTTTGAATCTATCCACATCAGAAGCGGCGATAACACAAGCCATGCGCTCTTGAGATTCAGAAATGGCTAGTTCTGTACCATCAAGGCCAGCGTATTTTTTAGGAACTAAATCAAGATTGATAGTTACGCCATCTGTTAACTCGCCGATAGCAACGGATACACCGCCAGCGCCAAAGTCATTACAACGTTTGATAAGGGTAGTTACTTCACCGCGACGGAAGAGGCGTTGGATTTTACGTTCTGTAAGGGCGTTGCCTTTTTGAACCTCTGCACCACATGTAGAAAGGGATTCTACTGTGTGCTCTTTAGAGGAGCCAGTAGCACCACCACAGCCGTCGCGACCAGTTTTGCCACCTAATAACACCACAACATCGCCAGCAACAGGCGTTTCACGGCGTACTTGATTGCGTGGAGCTGCACCGATAACAGCGCCGATTTCCATGCGTTTTGCTACGTAGCCAGGATGGTAATATTCTTTTACTTCACCTGTAGCAAGACCGATTTGGTTGCCGTAAGAGGAATAGCCACGAGCTGCTTCTTGGGTGATTTTCTTTTGTGGCAACTTACCTTCTAATGTATCTTCAAGGCTAGTATGTGGATCGCCAGAGCCAGTGATGCGCATTGCTTGGTATACATAAGCACGGCCGCTCAATGGATCGCGGATACAGCCACCTAAACAAGTAGCAGCACCGCCGAATGGTTCGATTTCAGTAGGGTGGTTATGGGTTTCGTTTTTGAATAATAACAACCATTCTTCAGTTTTTCCGTCTACATCGACAGGAACGATGATAGTACATGCATTGATTTCGTCGGATTCATCGAGATTTGTTAAGCCACCAGCTTGGCGCAATTCTTTTACAGCTAATGTAGCCATGTCCATGAGGGAACGCGCTTTTTTCTTAGTTGTATAGAGCTCAGAGCGACCTTCCATGTATTCTTCGAGGGCTTCTTCGATAGGGCTTGTGAAGCGACTAGCTTCGATAGAGATATCCGTTAACTCTGTCATAAATGTGGTATGGCGGCAATGGTCGGACCAATATGTATCGAAGAGGCGAATTTCTGTAATTGTAGGATCGCGGTGTTCTACCTCTGCATATTGTTGTCTAATCATTTGAAGGTCTGCCAATGTCATAGCAAGGCCATAATTTTTGATAAGTTCTTCTAACTTATCATCGCTCATTGTCGTAAAGCCATCGATTGTTGCGACTGGTTTTGGCTCCTCTAAATCGAGGGCTAAAGTGTTAGGCAATTCAAGGCTTGCTTCACGGGAATCAACAGGGTTAATGTAGTACGCTTTGATGGCATTTTCTTGTTCCTTTGTGAAAGTGCCTTCGATAGCGAATACGCGAGCACATCGAACGATGTGACCAGAGGTGAGCGTGAGCATGGAAATACATTGCTCTGCGCTGTCGGCACGTTGATCATATTGACCTGGTACATATTCAACAGCAAATACAAAACCTTGCAAAGCTGGAATTTCTTCTAATACTGTATCCACAGGAGGTTCGGAGAAAATTAGGTTTTTTGCAGCTTCTAAATCTTTTGCATCTAAATTTTCAATATCATATCGTTCATAAATGGTAACACCTGTAGCAGGCATAGATAATTCCTGTTGTAAGGTATGTAACATGCGTTGTGCTTCTTGGTTGAAAGATTCTCGTTTTGTTACGAATAATCGTTGTATAGCCATTGTAGCCTCCTGTAATGTATATAATTCCCTTTGGGATATTGACAAATTAAGTATAGTCGGTCTAGACTTATAAGTAAAGATAATCTTACTTATGAAAAGATTAGAAATACTAATAAATATGAAAAATTCATGAAGGTCATAAGACCAAATATTCATGAAGTTTTCTACATATTCATTATATATTGAGAGTTCATAGTTATAATATAGTAAATGATATGTATAGTTAAAAGTAAGAAGTTACTATTAGTATATAACAGAGGTGACTAAAATGGCAGTATCTGCAGATTTATATAGAACCTTTTTAGGGGTAGGCTTATATTTATCCTTTTCTCGTGCTGCAAAAGAATTAGGCGTATCCCAATCCGCCATCAGCCAAAGCATTAAACAATTAGAAGGGGAACTCAATATGCCTCTTTTCGTGCGCACTACAAAATCTGTAGGGTTCACGCCAGAAGGTAAAGAATTGTTTGATACGGTAGCTAAAGCGTTTTCCATTCTTGATAATGGGGTGACTCAATTACAAGAACGTGTTAGCCAAGCTTATGAAAGTTTGAATTTAGCTGCTACAGATACTTTATGTCGCCATTTCTTATTGCCTTATTTCCATAAATGGCAATTGCAAGAAAGTGAAATCGGTCTGCATATCATCAACCGTCCATCTCCTGATTGCGTAGAGTTAGTACTTAACAAAGAAGCACAATTAGCAGTGGTTAATGATTATGAAGGTTTGCGTGATAATCCACAATTAGAAGTGACTACGCTTGCTACGATTCAAGACGTCTTCGTTGGGGGGCCTGACTATAAAGGGGCAGGGTTCTTCGATCAAGGTCGTCTGCTTAACGAGCCTATTTTGCTCTTGCATAAAGGTTCTGCGAGCCGTACCTTCTTCGATGAAGTTACCCATGGTGCATGTCGTAAACCTCGTTTTGAACTTGGTAGCGTCGATGTATTGCTAGACCTTGTGGAAATCAATATGGGGATTTCCATGTTGCCTAATCACGTGGTACAACAAAAGGTGCAAGAAGGATCTATCGTTCGTATCGATACAGATATTCCTGTACCGACTCGCGACATTGTACTTGTACGCTCTCGTTTGGTACCTCAATCTGAAGGGGCTGCGCGCTTTACATCTTTACTTGTTAACCGTGAAAGCACTCGCGATAAAATTCTATAATAATAAAGCACACTTTATGAATTTTCATAAAGTGTGTCTTTTTATATTTTAGGCTAGGGCTTTCTGTGCTATATTATATAGTTATAAAGCTGTTACATCTTGTGATTAAAGATAGGAAGTTTTTAAGGCTTCCTTAAGATGATTTTACTAAGCTAAGATGATTTTACTAAGCTGTTTGATGCGATTTTCGCTAGCCGCATTATAAGACTTTTGCCAGATATAGGTTGACCCTAAGGGGTTATTTACGTTAAAATTTAAAGATAGTTATGCGGAGGTATAAGCACATGGAATTATTAAAAAAGCGCATTCGTGAAGAGGGTATTGTCCTCAATAATCGGGTGCTAAAAGTAGATGGCTTTTTGAACCATCAAATCGATCCACAATTGTTTAAAGCTATCGGTAAAGAAATCGCGGATCGTTACCGTGATGCAGGTGTGCAACGTATTGTTACCATTGAAGCATCTGGTATTGCGTTGGCTTTGATGGCTGCTCTTGAGCTCGACGTGCCATTGGTATTTGCGCGTAAGAAAAAATCTATCCTTATGGTAGATGATGTATATCATAGTGTGGTGTACTCTTATACAAAAGAAGAAAACTACGATATTACTATTTCCAAAAAATTCTTGCCAGCTGGTGAAAAAGTATTGATTATTGATGACTTCTTGGCATCTGGTGAAGCAGCTATGGGCCTTGCTAAATTAGTTCAAGATGCAGGCGACACAGTAGTAGGTATGGCCATTGCTATTGAAAAATCCTTCCAACCTGGTCGTGAACGCCTTGAAAATGCAGGTTACCGCGGAGAGTCTTTAGTTCGCATTAAAGAATTTAAAGACAATGGCTGTGTATTTATCGAAGACTAATGGTCTGATTATTTGTAGAGGGAATTATGAATCAAAAAGCAGAAAAATTCGACTTACTTGTTGCTGATCTGAATAAAGGTGGCAACTCTTGGTTTACAAAGGAAGAAATGACAGACGACCTTCATACTGTTGTGTACCACGGCCGTTTGGATGTTCATAATCATAGCTTGCCTGTATTCATCGTTGTGGATGATTCTGCATTCTCCTATGCACGTATAGCTATCACAACTACATCTATTGATGAAAAAGTAATTCCTGCTGTATTAAAAGAGCTCAACACATTAAACCAAGATTACAAAGTATCCAAATATTATGTAAGCACTGAAGATAACAATATCTACATGGACGTATCTGTTCCTGGCTTGACTGAACAATTCGATCCTACTGTAGTAGTAAATCTTTTGCTTGAAGTAGTCCAACCACATTTAGATGCTGTACATAAAGGCATTCTTAAAGTAGCTGGTTTAGCTTAATAGAGGTTGTTATGAATCCTAAAGCATTATTATTTGATAAGTTTTTGAAAGAAGAAGAAATTACATCCTTTGAACGTAAGGATTTTGATGATGAGGACGGCACTGTCGTATATCGCTCTTACATCAAATCTCCATTGTGGGATATGCCTTTATTCGTCATTCTTGATAACAGTATTTATAGTGTCATTCGTTTAGTATTGGGCCCTGAAAAGGTAACGGCACAAAACATGGCTGCCTTAAATGCGTTGATCAATCGGGATAATGCGACTTACAAAAACTATAAACTCTATATTGATGAACAAGATTCTAGCCTATACTTGGATTGTGTATATATGTGTGGTGATGATGCGTTCGAGCCGGCATTGATGTATGCGTTGATGTCTTCTATCGTAGATTACATCCCTGAATCTGTAGGTGAATTAAAAGCCGCTTTTGAAAGTGGTACTCACTAATTAATAGTAACTACAAATTAAGTGGTCAAATGTTCGGAAACATATAAAAGAGGATAACCTGTTATTACATGGGTTATCCTCTTTTTGTGTTATTCAATAAGTCGTATTAATAGCGAATAACATG
>URZS01000018.1 GCA_900552445.1 uncultured Veillonella sp.
ACTACCTGTTGATGATATTGATGTTGATATTATTGACCGCGTATCAGGTCTTGAACCTTATGGGATGGCTAATAGCACACCAGTTTTTGCTGTAATGGAAGCTACAGTACAAGATATTATGCTCATGGGACAGTTAAAAAATCATTGTAAGGTCATTTTTGCTACCTCTAATGGAACATTGGACGCTATTGCTTGGAATCGTCCAGATTTATTTAAATCTATATTTGTAGGTTCTGTTGTGAAAGTAGCCTTTTCCTTGCAAAAGAATGAATGGCAAGGCATGGTTTCCCCACAACTCATGATTCAAGCGATTGAACCAGTAAATGAAGAGCCTATAAAGCTGACTGCAGAAGGACTTAGACAGATGTATGTCATTGTAAAACAATCCATGCGTAGTCGCAGTCAATCGCTTTACAACGTAGAACAAGATATATTGCGCCGCAAGCCGGCAGATCAAAATAATCGCAGCGCTCTTGCATCTATTGATGTCTTTAAAGAGTTGGGCATTGTTGAAGAATATACAAGTGATGATGGTCAATTAATGCTTAGATGGAATGCCATTGAAGGAAAATTAGATCTTGTCACATCCGTAACATTCCTTACTTATAGTGTATAGGAGGTGACACCATGACAACTGTAAATGAAGAAGGCAAAGCTTTGGTTGAACAAAGCACTTTTGATAAAGAAAAAGCCTTAGCTGAATTTATGGAGTATATCCATACGTATTTAACAGATGATGAGTGTAACCAAGTATTAAAGGCTTTTGAGCTTGCTGACAAGGCTCACGAAGGTCAGTTTAGAGCTTCTGGTGAACCCTATATCATGCATCCACTAGCTGTAGCTGATATTTTGGCACACTTACAAATCGACCATATTACGCTCATGGCAGCGCTTATGCATGATGTGGTTGAAGATACATCCTATTCGAAGGAAGACTTGGAGGAAATGTTTGGCTCTGAGGTAGCATTCCTCGTTGATGGTGTAACAAAATTAAATCAATTCCAATATGAAACAAAAGAAGATCGCCAAATGGAAAATTATCGGAAGATGATTTTAGCGATGGCAAAGGACGTGCGCGTCGTTGTTATCAAATTGGGTGACCGTTTACATAATATGCGTACCTTAAAGCATATGCGTAGTGATAAACAAAAACGCATTGCTAAGGAGACGCTTGAAATCTTTGCGCCCCTTGCACATCGTCTCGGTATTTTCAATGTGAAATGGGAGTTAGAGGATTTATCCTTCCGCTATTTAGAACCGGAAAAATATTACGATCTTGTAGATCAAATGAAACAAAAACGCCAAGTCCGTGAAGATATCGTTAATGATACGATGAGTCAACTCACTAAGGCTTTAGGGGAAGCTAATATTAAGGCAGATATCAAAGGCCGTCCAAAACACTTCTACAGTATTTACAAGAAGATGAAAAAGGACAATCGCGATTTGTCACAAATCTATGATTTGCTTGCGGTTCGCGTAATCGTTGATAGTATCCCTGATTGTTATGCGGTACTCGGCATTGCGCATAGCTTGTGGAAACCATTGCCATATCGATTTAAAGATTATATTTCCATGCCGAAATCCAATATGTATCAATCCTTGCATACTACGGTTATCGGTACCATGGGGCAACCTGTAGAAATTCAAATTCGTACTTGGGAAATGCACCGTGTATCCGAATACGGTGTTGCTGCTCACTGGCGGTATAAAGAAGGTAATAAAAACGGCGATAAAGAGTTCGACCAAAAGGTTGCTTGGTTGCGCCAAGTTCTAGAATGGCAAGATACTAGTAATCCAACGGAACTCGTTAATGCTTTGAAATTAGACGTATTCTCCGGTGAAGTATTCGTATTTACACCGAAGGGGGACGTAGTTAAGCTGCCGATTGGCTCTGTACCATTAGACTTTGCCTATCGTGTTCATACCGATGTAGGACATCGCTGTGTAGGTGCTAAGGTAAACGGCAAAATTGTACCGCTCGATTACACCTTGCAAAATGGTGATATCGTCGATATTATTACATCCAAAACGAGTAAACCATGCCTTGATTGGCTTAACATTGTAGGCTCCTCTGAAAGTAAGAGCAAAATACGCAACTGGTTCAAGCGCGAAAATAAAGCTGAAAATATTGAAAAAGGCTTAGAAGCTCTTGAAAAAGAAGCGAAACGATTAAATTATACGTGGAAAGAGTTGATTGCAGATAATCGACTCCAACAAGTAACTAAACAACTGAAAGCTGGTACTGAAGAGGAAATGTTTGCTGCTTGTGGCTATGGCGGCATTCCTGTAAGTACAGTTCTCTTGCGTTTAATTGAACTCTATAAAAAATCTAAGGAAGCAGAAGAGTCTAAACGCAGTACTGAACAAATTATTGAGAAATTAAAATCTCAAGGCCAAAAGAAAACCAAAAATGGTACTGGCGTCCTTGTAAAAGGTGAAGCCGGTGTTATGGTTCGTATGGCGAAATGCTGTAGTCCAGTACCTGGTGATGATATCATTGGTTACATTACTCGTGGTCGTGGGGTATCTGTCCATCGTTCCGATTGTACGAGCCTAGGCCATACGCCTGAAGATTTAGAGCGCATGATTGAGGTCTCTTGGGATGGTTCCTCTGGCGAATCGTTCCACGTAGGTATTGATATTCAAGCGTACGATCGAAATGGTTTGCTCATGGAGGTTATGGCTGTACTTTCAGAATTGAAAATTACCATTACTAACATCAATGCCAAGGTTCAAGAGGATACTAAAAATGTAAGTATCAATGTTACTGTTGATATTCGTGATATTTCACAATTAGATTTTGTAATGACTAAGTTGCGTCGTATTCGTGAAGTGTATACGGTACAACGTAGTTAAGGAGGGGCTTAATGAGCGAACAACAATTAGTGCTTATGCGCATGCCTTTAGGTCCACTAGGAACAAATTGCTATGTCATAGGCGATAAAGCGGTTGGTGAGGCTTTCATCATCGACCCTGCCACACCGGAAGTATTAGATGCGCTAAAGAAACATGACTTGAAGCCAAAAGCTGTTTTGCTTACCCATGGTCATGGAGACCATATCGGAGGCGTTCAAGACATTGTAAATGCTCATCAAGTGCCTGTATATGTGCATAAGGGTGATGTGCCGTATTTATCTGATCCTGAGCTTAATCTTAGTGTCTATAGTAATCCAACACCGATTAAAGTGAAGGCCGATATTATTGAGGTACATCAAGGTGACCATATTACCTGTGGTGATATTGACCTAGAAGTCTTAGAAACACCAGGGCATACGCCAGGTGGTGTGTGCTATTACATGGAAGGTCTTGTGTTTGTAGGGGATACTCTCTTTAGAGATTCCGTAGGACGTACAGATTTTCCAAACGGATCTTATGAGACGTTGATGGAATCCATCAAAACTCAGCTTTATAAATTACCTGATAATACAATGGTGTATCCTGGTCATGGACCAGAAACAAATATCGGGTATGAAAAGCAATACAACCCATTTGTTGGGCAGAAGGTTTGAATGAAGTTTTAATACATAGTAAAGGGGATAATTATTATGAACACAACATTAGAAAAATTAAAAGAACGCATTAAAGACAAAAAATACAAATTAACGACGCAACGTCAAACAATTTTACAAGCATTCATCGATGCTGATGAAAACCATTTGAGTGCTGAAGACGTGTACGTGCTTGTTAAAGAAGTAGCTCCTGATATCGGTTTGGCTACGATTTATAGAACACTTGATCTCTTCACAGAGCTTGATTTGTTAAAACGTCTTGATTTTGGCGATGGTCGTAATCGTTACGAATTGAATGACGAAGAGTTCGCCCATTTCCATCATCATTTGATTTGCGTGAAATGTGGCAAAGTATCTGAGTTCGAAGATGATATGCTTGAAACCTTAGAGTCTATTATCGCTAAGAAGTTAAACTTCCGCACAATTGACCATCAATTGAAAGTATATGGTTACTGTAGCGACTGCCAAAATCATATGAGTGAAGCAGAGCTTGAAAAATTAGAGCGCATGGCTCATCACCATGGTTAATACTTATCTATATACGGGGCCATTACCACTTGGCTCCGTAGTAGCTCATAACTGTGGTGCAGCTGGACTCTTTTCTGACAAGGTAGATCCAGATGTAATTCTTGAAGCTTGTGAAGTGGATGGGAATTATACACTAACTGTTACCATTGGCGATACAATTCAGACCTTTGATGGGCCTGTTTCCTCTATGGGGCGACGTCAAATAGGTCAAGCCTTACTGCGCTACTTGCGTGAATATCAAGGTTTACCCGCTGAGGCGCCTTGGGGGACTATGGTAGGCGTACGCCCTACTAAGCTACTACATAAATATATAGATACATATGGCTCTGTCCACGCAGCAACTCGTCACATTAGGGACGAGTTTTCTGTGTCTATGGAAAAGCTTGCTACGCTGGGCTCTATCGGTGAGTATCAACGGCCGTTTTTAGCTGATGCAGATGATAAAAAGGTAAGTCTCTATTGTGGCATTCCTTTCTGTGATACGCGCTGTGTTTATTGCTCCTTTCCGTATGGCCTTTATCAGGATTACAATGGTAAAAGCCAATTTCTAACTGCCTTAGGCAGGGACATAGAGGATATGAAAGCTATTGTTGAATCCTATGGCTTAACGGTAGATACCCTTTATATGGGCGGTGGTACACCGACGGTGTTAGGAGATGAAGACTTTCACCAAGTTCTAAAACAGTTGTCTATACTTGTGCCAGAAGGGCATGAGTTTACTGTAGAGGCGGGGCGTCCAGATTCTGTTAATCCTGTAAAACTGCGATCTATGTTAGAACTAGGTGTAAATCGTATCAGCATTAATCCGCAAACCATGCAAGATGATATATTGCGGCGCATTGGTCGTGGGCATAGTGCACGTGATATTGATGAACTGTTACAATATGTAAAAGCAAATACATCTCTAGCGGTAAATATGGATTTTATTGCAGGCTTGCCTAACCAAACGATGTCAAACATGATAGAGAATATGGATTATGTATGTCAAAATTTGCCGGAAAATGTTACAATTCATACGTTAGCATTAAAACGTGGTAGCCCATTGTACGATTTAAATATGCAAGATGATATTCCAGAGGAACATCTCGTAGCAGAAATGGTACAATATGGTAAAGAGCGTCTTGAAGCGGCTGGTTATGTGCCATATTATCTATATCGCCAACAATATATGAGAGGGCAGTTAGAAAATATCGGCTATACCTTGCCAGGTAAAGCATGCGAATACAATATTCAGATCATGGAAGAACGGCAAAGTATTCTATCCATGGGGCCTGGTAGTTCATCTAAGTGGATGCGCGCCCCTGAATATCGGCAATTAAAACAGCATATGCCAAAGGATGTAGATGTTTACCACGCAACGATAGATGCACTATTAGAGAAACGACATAGAATTTGTGAAAAATTTTGGGAGGTTGTGTAATGGCTATTAGAAAACCAAGAGGTACACAAGACTTTTTGCCAGAACAAATGATAAATTGGCACTATATTGAACAACGTATGCGCGAGATTTGTAAAGTATACGGGTTCAATGAAATTCGCACACCTGCCTTTGAAGATACTAAATTATTCTTGCGCGGCATCGGTGAAACTACAGATGTAGTACAAAAAGAGATGTACACCTTTACCACTGGTGATGAAGGTGGTTCTAGCTTCACATTGCGCCCTGAAAATACAGCATCTGCTGTGCGCGCATACTTAGAAAACAAAGTATATGGTAAAGAAGGCCTTACAAAATGGTATTACATGGGGCCTATGTTCCGACATGATAAACCACAAGCAGGCCGGTACCGTCAATTCCACCAATTTGGTGCAGAGGTACTAGGTTCTCAATCTCCAGTGGTAGATAGCGAAGTTATCTGCATGGTCGTACAATTGCTGAAAGACTTTGGCCTTAAAGATCTCAACGTAGAGGTGAACTCTGTAGGCTGCCCGACTTGCCGCCCTGTATACCGTGAAAAATTAATTGAATTTTTTGAACCTAAAAAAGAACAATTATGTAGCGATTGCCAAGAGCGTTTATACAAAAATCCATTGCGTATCTTGGACTGCAAAAATGACACATGCAAATCTTTGTCCGTAGGTGCTCCTGAAATTCACGAACATTTATGTGGCGAGTGTCATGATCACTTCGAAGAATTGAAAACCTATTTATCTGCTGCTAATGTGCAATATACATTGAACCCTCGCCTCGTACGCGGTCTTGATTATTACACTAAAACAGCTTTCGAGGTTCAATACACTCCATTAGGCGCACAAAGTGCCGTAGCCGGTGGTGGCCGTTACGATGGCCTTGTAGAGGAACTCGATGGTCCTCATACGCCAGCGATTGGTTTTGCTATGGGCATGGAGCGTTTATTATTAGCCCTTGAAAAACAAAACTTATTGCCTGAACCAACTGTAGAACCATCTGCATTCGTAGTAGCCCTAGGTGATGCGGCTAAGGTAGAGGCTTTCAAAATCTGCCAAGCATTACATGATGCATATGTAACCGTTGAAATGGACGGACAGGGCAAGAGTATGAAGGCACAATTAAAATATGCTAACAAAATTAATGCAAAATATGTTATCATATTGGGTGATGATGAATTGGCTCGTGGAGAAGCCATTATCCGATTCATGGATACTAGTGAACAAGAGACTGTATCTCTCGATGCAGTGTCTGAGCGTATAACTTCTTTGGTGAAAGGATGACAATTAGAATGGAAACAATGCAAGGCTTACACCGTACGCACGGTTGTGGCACCATCTCTGAACAAGAGGTAGGTAAAGAGGTCGTATTATGTGGTTGGGTTGAACGCCGTCGTGACCATGGTGGTTTGATTTTCTTGGACTTACGCGATCGTTCTGGCGTAGTACAAGTAGTAGCGTCCCCAGATCATAACGTAGAATCTTTCCACAAAGCAGAGGATGTTCGTAATGAATATGTTCTTTGCGTGCGTGGTACTATTACAAAACGTGATGATTCTGCTATTAATCCAAACCTTCCTACAGGTGCATACGAAATGTTCTGTGAAGAGTTGCGCGTATTGAACTCCGCTAAAACTCCTCCATTCTATATCCAAGATGATATCGATGTAGATGAAAATATTCGTTTGAAATACCGTTACCTTGATTTGCGTCGCCCAGAAATGCAACGCAACTTGATTTTACGTCACAAAGTAACAAAAGCTATGCGCGACTTCTTCGATAGCCGCGACTTCTTGGAAATTGAAACTCCAATGCTTACTAAATCTACACCTGAAGGTGCTCGTGACTATCTAGTTCCTTCCCGTGTAAATGCTGGTACATTCTACGCATTGCCTCAATCTCCACAAATTTTCAAACAAATTTTGATGGTTGCTGGTTATGAAAAATACTTCCAAATCGCTCGTTGCTTCCGCGATGAAGATTTGCGCGCAGACCGTCAACCTGAGTTCACTCAGCTCGACTTGGAAATGTCCTTCGTAGACGAAGAGGACATCTACTCCATGCTTGAAGAAATGGTTGCTCATGTATTCAAAACTGCATTGGGCAAAGAAATCACATTGCCAATGCCTCGTATTACATGGGATGAAGCAATGGATAAATACGGTTCTGATAAACCAGACCTTCGCTTCGATATGGCGTTTACTGATGTAACTGATCTTGTAAAAGATACAGAATTCAAAGTATTCCGTTCTGTTATCGACAATGGTGGCGTAGTTAAAGGTATTGTTGTACCTGGTGATGCTGGCATTCCTCGCCGTGAACTTGATGACCTCGTTGAATATGTAAACCGTTATGGTGCAAAAGGCCTTGCATGGGCTTGCTTCAACGAAGATGGTTCCATCAAGTCTCAAATCATGAAGTTCTTAGGTGAAGATACAATCCGCAATATCGGTGAAAAAATGGGCGCTAAAGGTGGCGACCTTGTATTGATGATTGCTGATAAACCTGCTACTGTGGCACGTGCATTAGGTGAATTGCGTCTTGAAATGGCACGCCGCATGAACATGATTGACCCTGATAAATTGGCATTCACATGGGTAACTGATTTCCCTATGTTCGAATATAACGAAGACGAAAAACGTTATGTTGCAATGCACCATCCGTTCACAATGCCACGCCATGCGGATCTTGATAAATTAGAATCCGATCCTGGCAGTGTAAAAGCGATTGCTTATGACATGGTATTGAATGGCGTAGAAATCGGTGGCGGTTCCTTGCGTATTTACCAAGCTGACGTACAAGAAAAAGTATTTAAAGCAATTGGTTTATCCATCGAAGAAGCAAGATCCAAATTCGGCTTCATGCTTGATGCATTCCAATATGGTGCACCTCCTCATGCAGGCTGTGCATTCGGCTTAGATCGTCTTGTTATGTTAATGGCAAAACGTCAATCTATCCGCGACGTAATCGCATTCCCTAAAACACAATCTGCTTCTGATATCATGAGCCAAGCTCCATCTGAAGTAGAACCTAAGCAATTAAAAGAATTGCATATTAAACCAGATATTGAGGAAGAAGAAGAGCAATCTTTAGTGTAAAAACATAGG
This sequence comes from uncultured Veillonella sp., assembly GCA_900552445.1. GTDB lineage: Bacteria > Bacillota > Negativicutes > Veillonellales > Veillonellaceae > Veillonella. Next base: position 8,552 of record URZS01000018.1, read on the forward strand.
CAAGAATTGGTTAAATTTGAAATGTCAAGTCTTGTTAATTACTAATCTTTCTGATACTATTTATGTATAAGATATCCCTGCCATGTGCGTGTGATATCGCAGTTTTGAGCCAACACATTTACTTCGGGAGCCCGGACTCTCGTCTGAACGTTACGCCCTTGGGGGACAACCGCAGGATGAGGAGGGCACCCACCTGCCCTAAGCAGGATCAAAACGCGGTACATTACGGCATGGTGGGGCTTTTTTGCGTGTAAAAATAGCATTTAATGTCATATACTATATATGGAAATGCAATAAGTATATATTGATTTATGATACTTGTTATAAGTATTCATACTTAAGAGAAATACAGTTTGATGATTTAACATAGATGATTTCTAAAATAAGAGCATCAATAGGTTAGATACTGTGAATTGAGGTGATAGAATGGATAGTTTATTTGATTTGGCGCCTACCAATACATATGAGCCGCTTCCTGTACGGATGCGTCCTACTAAATTAGACCATTTATATGGTCAGGAGAAGGCTGTAGGAAAGGGAACTTTCTTGCGTGCTATGGTAGAGAAGGATACCATACCATCTATGCTTTTTTATGGACCTTGTGGAACGGGGAAAACTACATTAGCGGGCATTATTGCTAAGATGAGTAATAGTCATTTTGTAAATTTAAATGCTACTAATGCAGGCATTGGTGAATTGCGTACCATCATTGAAGATGCGCGTAAGCGTGTTCGTTCCCTGCAACAGCGAACTATTCTATTCCTCGATGAAATTCATCGCTTTAATAAAAGCCAACAAGATGTGTTGTTACCCTGTGTAGAGGATGGCACAATTATTCTTATTGGTGCAACTACAGAAAATCCGTTTTTTGAGGTTAATAGACCTCTTTTATCTCGATTGAGACTCATTACATTAGAGGCCCTTACACCAAAGGCTATCGGTCAAATTCTCCGTCGTGCTATTACCGATGAAGAGGTAGGTCTTGGTAAACGTCGTTTACAAGTCACTGATGAAGTACTAGAGGATGTAGGCATCTTCGTCAACGGTGACGGTCGGATGGCCCTCAATATTCTCGAGCAAGCAGCCGCTATGGTTCCCGACGAAGGTACTATATCTATTGAGGTCCTTGAAAAGGTGGTAGGCCGTCGTATTTATACATACGACAAAAAAGGTGATAGCCACTATGATACGATTTCTGCTTTTATTAAAAGTATGCGAGGCTCTGATGTACAAGCGACAGTGCATTATTTAGCTCGTATGATTGAAGCAGGGGAGGACCCGAATTTTATCGCTCGTCGTATCGTGATTTGTGCCGCTGAGGATGTAGGTCTTGCTGATCCACAAGCATTGATTTTGGCAAATGCTGCAGCTCAAGCGGCTCATATGGTAGGTTTTCCCGAGGCGCGTATTAT
>URZS01000019.1 GCA_900552445.1 uncultured Veillonella sp.
ATGGGCATCCCTATTACAATACGATTATTTAAAGCCCATAGGGGCCTTGCTAGACGTTCCTGGGGAGAGTTCTATATAATTTATGCATTTAATAGAGTTTTTATTAGCATTATGCAATTATGGTGTTATAATGAAGTCATAGTGAATTGTATTATGCAAAATGCATAGTTGTTTAGATTTTCTAATCAGGAGAGAACGGTTATGAAAAAATGGTTTGCATGTTTAGCGGTGGCAGGTTTATTATTCAGTGCTGGTGTGGGCGTGTCTCATGCTGAAAGTTGGTATCCTCTTAATACTGATGCGGATGGTCGTACTGGTTATATCGATAACGATACGGTAGAGAAAGACGATGCACAGGCCAAGTTGAATTTGAAGATTGTTGACCCTAGCGGTGATCACTCTATCTATACTGTGCAATTCAACCGTGTTGCAAAGACAGCAAAACTGCTCGAGATGAAAGTATACAATCCAGCAGGCTATATGATTGGTGGCCAAACATACGACAATACAGACATACAAATACAAGAAGGAAGTAATCTAGATCACGTGTATCACTTGATTTGGTAAATTTCCTCGACTAGTAGAAAGGGTTCTATCTCTCATCGACCTCCATAGTGACCTAAGTCGGTCTCAAAGAGATAGAACCCTTTCTGTACGTATGATTAAATTTACTCAAAACTGCGTAGGGGGATAAATTATTCCCTTATTTTATGGTATAATGTAAGGGAATAATTTTATTTATAAGGGATTAGAACAGATTGGGGGTGAGTGTATGCGTCGTTTTGAGTATGGTCGGATTCGGTCTTTGTCATGGGATATGGATATATTAAGTCTTATCGCAGGGATTTATCGGGCCAATGGCAAGGAGGAGGTTTTGCTTTCTCAGAGTCCTGCGGTGTTGGAGTCTCTTGTAGAGTTGGCAAAGGTGCAGAGTACGGAGGCTTCGAATGCGATTGAAGGGATTGTGACGACGAGTACACGCCTTCGGCAGTTGGTGGCGGATAAGACGACGCCTCGAAATCGGGATGAGCAGGAGATTATGGGGTATCGTGATGCATTGAATATCATTCATGATAGTTATGATTCCATAGCGGTGTCACGAAATCATATTTTGCAGTTACATAAGATTCTCTATCAGTACCAGTTTAATGCTCGTGGAGGGCAGTTAAAGAGTGTGCAGAATTATATTAGCGCCACGTATCCAGATGGTCATACTGAAGTCCTATTTACTCCATTGGCCCCATATGAAACGGCGGAGGCTTTAGATCAGATTTGTGCGGAATATAATCGTGTTGTCGGTAATGGTGAGGTGGAACCGCTCTTGGCGATTCCTATATTTATTCATGATTTCTTGTGCATTCACCCCTTTAATGATGGCAATGGTCGCATGAGTCGATTGTTGACGACATTGTTGTTGTATCGCAGTGGATTTATGGTTGGTAAATATGTGTCTTTAGAGGCTAAGATTGCAGCCAATAAGGACATGTATTATGCGGCTTTACGTGAGTCTAGTGATGCTTGGTATAGTGAAAGCTCTTGTCCTACGGCTTTCATTCGGTATTGGTTACAAATGGTATTGGCCGCGTATCATGACTTTGAAGACCGCAGTTCTTTATTGGTAAATAGCGGTTCTGCGATACATCAGGTGCAAACTGCCATCGACAATCATTTAGGGGCTTTCACAAAGCAAAATATTCGGGAATGGTGTCCAAACCTCAGTGATAGTGCTATTGAGGGCGCAATGCGTACACTTGTGAAAAATGGCAGTATTTATCGCAAAGGTGGTGGCCGTTCCACCTATTATGTGAAGGCATAACAATTGAGCACTTTTGTCTTTCATAAAATATTTAGTTTTATCGAATATACTAGATTTCATATTCATGTATTTAAGTTTGAGAGGTAAAATATGAAAAAAACATTGGCAGCTGTTTTGGCAGCAGGCGCTTTATTGATTGGTGGCATCGGTAGTGTTGATGCTGCTAACTGGTATACTGTAGGTACTGACAGCAATGGTATCACTTGGTCCATCGATAATGATTCCGTTAAAAAAGATGATAAAAAAGCTGTAATGGATATTAAAGCTATGGACTACGAAGGTTACCACTACATCGTGACTGAAGAGTTCAATCGCAAAAAACAAGAGGTAAAAGACCTTAAGGTTACTCTTTACGATCCACAAGGTTATGTTGTGAAAGAGGAACAACCTAACAAAAACAGCCGTAAGGTTGAGCCAGGTACTCCTGCACAAGCAGTATTCCAATTGATTTGGGGCGGTAAATAATCTGATCGTATAGACGAACACACTGTTTAGCTGTAGTACCCTATTTAGCTATAGTACACGGTTAATCAGTCATGTCTCGTTTAGATTGGTGATTTTTCTGAAAGCTTCATACACGCACGTTCTCCTATGGAGGGCGTGCTTTTTTTATCTAACATGTACAATCGTATTCATTGTTTATACTTTAATTATTAGCATACTATCTATTCATTATTTGTATAAGTTTATTGTGTTTTACTCTTTTAATTCCTTTAAAATAAGTGAATTATTTGTGTATTCGTGATAAAATGTGATTTATATTATAGACTTTTATAGATTTTGTATAAAAGTGTAACAATTCTACATAGTATAAACTTTCACTATAGCGTATACTATAGATACGATAAAGAAGTATGGTTAGGGCGTAGTGCTCCGTAGTTTGGCATATTTCGCCCGAAAAGGTTTAGTAGTTATAGTTTGTTGGAGGAGGTCCTCATGTCTCAATATCAATTTATCGATAAACGTGTACCGATTGCACTCAACAATCCATCCATTTATCACGACATTTCTAAGTGTAAAAACTGTACGTTATGCCGTCGCGCTTGTGCGGACGTAATGAGCGTACTGGACTACTATGATCTTGATGCAAATGGCGATGTGCCAGTATGTATCCACTGTGGTCAATGTGCGGCTGCATGTCCATTCGACTCCATGCATGCTAAATCAGAACTTGAAAAGGTGAAAGCAGCTCTTGCAGATCCTGAAAAAATCGTTGTTATTCAAACAGCTCCAGCTGTTCGTGTGGCGATCGGTGAAGGCTTTGGTTATGAACCAGGTACGTTCCTTGAAGGCAAAATGGTTGGTGCATTGCGTGCACTTGGTGCAGACTATGTAGTAGACACTAACTTTGGTGCGGACTTAACAATCATGGAAGAAGCATCTGAGCTTGTAGAACGTCTTAACAAAGGCGGTCAAATTCCTCAGTTCACAAGCTGCTGCCCAGCGTGGGTACGCTTTGCGGAAATCTACTTCCCAGAATTACTTCCTAACTTGTCTTCCACACGCTCTTGTATCGCTATGGAAGCGGCTATGATCAAAACATACTTCGCAGAGAAAAAAGGCATCGATCCTCGTAACATCGTGTCCGTATCTGTAAACCCTTGTACGGCTAAAAAAGCAGAAACAAAACGTGAAGAAGAAAATGCGGCAGCTCGTTTCCACAACGACGATTCCATTGGCATGGATACAGACATTTCCATTACAACTCGTGAGTTCATCCGTTGGATCCAAGAGGAAAACCTCGACTTCAATGCTATTGAAGATTCCCAATTCGATGACTTGATTGGTATGGAAACTGGCGCATCCATCATCTTCGGTAACACTGGTGGTGTTATGGAAGCAGCTATGCGTACAGCTTACAAGCTTGTTACTGGCAATGAGCCACCTCCACATGCATTGACTCACCTTGAGGAAGTTCGTGGTATGGAAGGCGTAAAAGAAGCGACTGTACAATTGGGCGATGATCTAACATTGTCCGTTGCTGTTGTGCATGGTGGTAAAAACGCTCGTGACTTCTTGAACGGCTTGAAAGAAAGCGGCAAACACTATGACTTCATCGAAGTTATGGCTTGCCCAGGTGGCTGTATTGGTGGCGGTGGTCAACCGCGCACTAAATTGCCTCAAGCAGTGAAAACTAAAGAAGCACGTATCGGTGGTCTTTACGAAGCTGATGAAAACTACAAATGGGTTGCTTCCTACGAAAACGAAGAAATCCAAGCGTTGTACAAAGATTTCCTAGGTGAACCATTGGGACACAAGGCACACGAACTCTTGCATACACATTACACAGATCGCAGTGCGATTCTTGGTACTCGCAAAGACGTAACGCCTGAAACTTGCCCAACATCCCCTAAATTCAAAGGCTAATCTTGTATAGATTATTAGCAATTACTTAATGATTGACTATTGAATTCGTAAATGTTTAGTAATCAAAGGCGTTAAGCTTGAATTAGCTCTTTAGGGTATAACAATATAAAAATAGAATCCTACGAGTCATGAGTGACTTGATACTTTCATAGCTTTGGCTATTGTAAGCATCACCTTACAAACGATTCGTAGGATTTTTATTTATATAGGATTCAACTATTATCACTTTATAAGCTTATTATGAGAATTCAGTATAAGAACTTGCTTTCATCATGAGGAAAAGATGAATTATATAGTGTATAATATAGAATCATACTATTCGAATTAAAGGGAGAACTATGGGTGTGTGTGGAGAGAAATACATAGAGAGGCCCATAGTTATCATATTGCATAAGCAGTAAGGAGTTTCTAGGAGAGATGAACCAGTTTTTACGGCGTGCCTTGTGTGGCATAGCCTTGATAGTTGCTGCCGTTGGTACAACTGGATGCCAACATGAGAGTCAGGCAGAGCAAGAGGAGGTACGAACCGTATCGTACCGCGCCGTCATGGAATCGAACAAGCCCGTCCCTGAAAAGGTGAACACTTGGCTGGGAGCCATGTCACGAGAGGACAAGGTGGGGCAGCTGATGATGATCAGCCTCCATGGCGACACATTGGGGCAATCCCAAAAGGATGTAATCCGCAAATATCGTGTGAGCGGCGTTATGCTAACCAATGAAAATCTACATACTAAAAACCAAGTGAAAGCTTTCAACAACGATATCATGCAAACGGCGATGACTGCCAGCATGGTGACGCCGTACATCGCGGTGAATCGCGATAAAGTGTTGCGCACTAATGATAGTTTCTTGCGCCTACCAGAGCCTAATCGGTTAGGTCAATTGCCGATGGAGCGTATCATTAAATTGGCTACGCGATCGGCCATCGAAATGCGAGATATGGGCTTTAACCTTGTGATTGGACCCAATGCGAACCTTGGTGTGCCAAATATGTCTTACACATCTGACCCGACTTGGGCAGGCCATATGGACCTAGCCATGGCGGAGCGTTACCAAATCAATCAAATGTGGTTTGGTTATAACTACTTCCCAGCGGTGACCCTTGGGGATGCATCCTTTAACACCGCTGATGAGGCGAAAAGCTACCTCAATAATAATGATGTAGCCGTCTTTAAACGACTCATCGCACAGACGACGGCCAATACCTATATGCTCATCATGAGCCATATTCAAATTCCAGCCATCGATAACGAGCACCTAGCGAGTGCGTCAAAACCTGTTATCCAAGATTGGCTTCGCAAGGACCTCGGCTATGACGGTATCGTCATGACGGACCGTATCGATGTGGGTGCTTTGCAGGCGAACCAAAAGATAGGAGATTACGCTGTAGCCTCCGTTGTGGCTGGTAGTGATCTCATTCTCGTTGATGCGGACACCGTTCACATCGACGAAGTCCATCGGGCGTTAACGCAGGCGGTGGCAAATGGAACGATTACCAATGAACGCCTTAACGAAGCCGTTAAGCGTATTCTATCCATGAAAATGCAAATACAAATTCAACAATAATTAAATATGAGTAAAATGCAAATGACGTGTCTTACCTTCTAGGAGGCACGTCATTTTTTATATTTGTGGATTGTAAAATCCAGATTATATATTGCACCCTGTATGCTCTTTCAATACCTATGTACCTATATAAATGTAGTAAATATCTATGCTTTCACAATGGTATGCGTAAAAAATAAACCATAAAATAAGTACATTTTATGCGTAAAAAATTTAACATAATCAAAAGTTATGTTAATGATATGAAAATAAGTTTAAAAATGATTTAAATTTATGATATAATAATCTCCATAGACAGTTGGAGGTGAGAGTATATGAATTTTGTGGGACGTGCTGAGATTATAGAGAGTATCCAGTCCCGTATCGCTGAGGACAATATGAGCTTGTGTGTTGTGTACGGTCCTCATCGCAGTGGTAAATCCTATGTGGCTTCGCAGCTTGTACGCCGTCATAAGGCGTTATATTTGGCGGGGCGCATGGCAAATGAATCAGTCCACGTGGCTGATATGAATAGAGCTTTAGAGGCACGTTTTGTTCCGACTGATGATCAGGACAAGTTCGAGCCTGTAGATAGCTTGCATCAAGCCTTTGTAGGGCTTTTTGAAAGCAGTGTAAAAACTCCGCAAACCGTGGTGATTGATGACTACCCTTCCTTGGTGGAAGCTGTGCCGCAATTCCCCATTCACTTGCGTGATTTATTAGATACATATAAAGATACGAGCCGTTTGAACATCATTTTGATGGCCAATGGCCTAGAACAACTGGATGGCCGCATCATTGGTGAGCGCAGCCTCATCGGTCCGTTCGTATCCGAATACTTCGAGGTGAAACCATTCTCCTTGGTGGATATGAAATCCTTGGGCCTTCACTATGCCAAGGACGATTTGCGCACTGTATTTGCCGTGACAGGCGGTTTGCCTGCGTACGTGCAGTACTTTGATAATGGTGAAAGCATCGATACGAATATCATTAATTTGTTCTTCTCCGTATCGGGCGCTCTATTTGAAGAAACACAGCATATCTTACATCGAGATATGAAAAATATAACAGGTGCTAACGCTATCTTGTCTGGCCTTGCTACCCTTGAAAGACCATACTACGTGGAGCTTTTACAAGCAAGCCAAATTAAAAGCGGCACCTTTACATCCCGCTTGAACGATCTCATGTCCATGGGGCTCGTAGGTCGCATTCAAGCCAATAGCCGTGGCCCTGCTAAATACGCAGATTACCACTTTACCAATAGCATGTTCCATTTCTGGTACCGCTATGTGTATAAATACTGGGGTGACATCGTGCGCGGTAACGGCGCTGATGTGTACCACACATATGTAAAACCACAACTGAAAGACTTTGTGCAAGCCGCATGCATTGCGATTTAATCAGACAATTTCAGTTTGAATACTATTACCCAATGATAGTATATTTCCTCTTAAAAATGACACCACATCATAGGATGTGGTGTTATTTTTGTATATAAGGCTAGTATTTACTGCTCTTACTATTTTTTACCATTCTTTACTAGTACTAACTGCTTGTAGTATCTACTAGTATTCACTTCTTGTATTGGTTACTAGTTTTCACTATTAGCATTCACTACTAGCCTTTAGTAAGTCGATTTTAGTAATTTTCTATTTTCAGCAATTATTGTGTTAATCGTATAGTTATGACATACTATGGATAGAAATTACATTATAGATATCATTAAATGTACAGGAATTCCAAGGAATTGCTGATTTGTCAAAATCCCCGTTCCGCGTTATTGTGTAGTTAAGCGCTATGCCATGGCAGGAAAGGGGATTTATGTTATACCAAAACGAAGAACCTTTAGTACAAAGAACATGTATAAAAACTGCAAACTTACAATCTGATACAAACACATCAGACAAACTAGAAACACAGGCATTACCTCCTGAGGAACTGAAATTACAAACTCTCATTTGTGGCCATCAGGTCTTATCGTCCTTGTCGGACAAGAGTCTCGTGTCCATCTGTCAACAGCCGAATATGCGGATTCAGACGGTGGGATATCAGCCGTGGTCCGTCGATGAGCTGCGCCATGATGCGGCACAAATCGAGCTCTGCCGCAGGTATCGACCGCTCATCTTGCACTACACGAATCGCACGGGGAACCGCGAGTTCCGCGAAGACGTAGAGAGCTATCTGTGGGCCATCCTTATGGAGTCCATCTATAGCTTTGACCTGGACGGTCCCGTACCATTTGCGGGCTTTGTGAAAGCTGGTATTATGTATGGCTATATGCGGTATTGGAAGCGAGAGCGATTGCGTTATCATCGTGAGATTCATATCCCAGACCGCACTACCGACGATGGAGACGTAGCGGTGGGCATGGATATCTTCGCATCTGGCGAGAATATAGCAGACATGATCATGACCGCTGACGAAGAACAAAGGCTGCGAGCCCGTCTCGTATGGGCTTTAGGTAGACTCTCTCCAGATCAGCGTGATCTATTGCGTCGTGTTTACGGAGATTGTCAAAGTTTGGTATCGGTCAGTGAAGAACTGAACTGTAGCCGCCAAGCCATCCAGCGACGCCATGAACGAGCCATTCGCAAGCTGCGGAGATACTTGACCACAGACTTTAATAAGACAAAAGTGCATTAGACCAAATTTAGTCTATTGAACTAGGTCTACCTAGAATGCATAAAATACATTAGCTCTATCTACAATGTATAGGATGCATTAGGTCTAAGCTTAGGGGGATTATGATGGTCAAAACATGGCTTATCTAAGAAGTCTACCTAGAATGTATAGAATGATTAGCCCTAAGGGGCGTTAGTGTAATGTACATGTGTTAATATAATTTAATTTCTTATTTATATTCCAAAAACTGTATATTTCTGTTAATCTCGATTAATAGATATACATAAAATATGCATTTCTCAATTTAAATGAGAAAATATTGACACATTAGGTTATACATAACTTTTACAAGATCATAAAGTCTTTAATTATACATAAATTTCTATAGTTTTGTGTATATATTTACAAAATATTCAACGTAGTATACAATTAAATCAACAGCAGATTAAAGCATGCGAATCTGCTTTCACAGAACACGTGTTCATTGTATTGTTGAAAGGAATGTTCCTAATTAGAGGGGAGAGAATTCCTATGCTAACACATGATGAATTAACAGATATGATGGCCGCTCGGCTATCTAAGGGAGAGGATTTGGATTTGATCTATACGAATCCAAAGAACCACATTGTTTGTTTTATTCCTACTTACCAGCCTAGTGGTGGGGACAGTACGAAGTGCTATTTCGTAGATGGCCGTGAAGAACTGGTCCATCTGCCGATGCGCACCATTACGCGGGAGCTGGCGGTACAGGAAGGGCTGAGGCCCAATTACATTATGACCAGCGACGGTCGGCGCAGTAGCTATACATCGCCTAAGACCTATGGTCCGCATTTAACCTTTGCCCATATCAAATGTCGGCGCCCTGTCGGCAAAGACGTGGTGTACGGCCTCTTTAATGTGGCTATACCTTATGAATATATCGTTACGGAAGGTCCAGAACCCGATACGAGCTATATTCACGTGGGGAATTTTGCACCGATTCTGGTGTACCAATCCCCGCGTCACGTCAAACACAAACTGAACGAAGCCATGCTAGAACACTGCAACTACGTGCGCAAAATGCTAGCCCGCATCAAACTCAGCCAAAATCCACAAGTCGTGGCCGAACTATTTATCGCCTGGAGAGACCTAACGAGATAACGATTAGTTAGGTGGTGAAAGTAGGGGTTAGAGGGGAGAGAAAAGGAGGGCTTATAGGGAGAAAAATATAATACGGAAGACATAAAATAAGGTGATCATAAATAAATAATTTACCTCAAACACTTAAATATATTCCAATAAGAACCACCCCTGATAGGGGTGGTTCTTTTGTAGTTATTAATTTTAAAATCTATTATTATCCTGCTAAGTAATAGCTATTCATTAATTATCTA
>URZS01000020.1 GCA_900552445.1 uncultured Veillonella sp.
AGGGAGGTGTGCGGTTATTTCTTGTATGTAAGATGTTGTTTTTATATTGAAAAGGTTCTATATGTTGTATAGAGATAGTTCGATTTAACCGAAAAACATCAATATATACTACTAAATCGATAATTCCTGTGAGTTATAACGATGTGAATAAAACTTATGTGAAAATATGAAAATCTATGCGTTTTAGTCATAATGCACTAGTATAGTGTGATAAAAAATACATTTTAGTCATATAAGTTGACAATACATTGGTTCTGAACTACGATGAAGTCGGTTTAAGGAACGACCAAGAGATCAAACTGTCGTTTATACAATGTTACTCTTAAAGGAGATGGTAATGGTGATAGACATCAAAGACCGCGTAAAAAGTGCGGCCCTCCAAGGTAAAATTGTCACTGCTTCTGAAGCAGCTCTTTTGATTAACCCTAACGATAAAGTTGGTATTTCCGGCTTTACTCCATCCGGTTATGTAAAAGCTGTGCCATTGGCATTGGCAGAAAGAATGGAAAAAGAACCATTCAAAATCGATTTGTGGACAGGTGCTTCCGTAGGTGATGAAGCTGACGGTGCGTTAACTCGCGTTAACGGTATCCATCGTCGTTTCCCTTATCAAACTAACAATGACACTCGTAAAGCTTTGAATGGCGGTAAAATTAATTATATCGACATGCATTTAAGCTTGATGGCACAAAACGTTCGCTATGGCTTCTTTGGTGATTTAGATATAGCAATTATCGAAGCTGCACAAATCAACGAAGATGGCTCCATTGTTCCTACAACATCTGTTGGTAACTCCCCAACATTTGTGAGCCAAGCAAAAAAAGTTATCGTAGAAGTAAACGTGTCCCAACCACTTTCCTTGGTAGGTATGCATGATATCTACGAACCTCTCGATCCACCATACCGTAAACCAATTCCATTGGAAACACCTGGTGATCGCATTGGTACTGATGCAATTCCTTGCGACCCTGAAAAAATTGTAGCTATCGTTCCTTGCGACATTCCTGATACAACTAGACCTCTAGCTCCTATCGATGATGACGCTAAGAAAATGAGCCAACACTTAATTGATTTCTTCCAAGAAGAAATCAAAGGTGGTCGCTTGCCAGAAAACTTACTTCCATTGCAATCTGGTGTAGGTTCCGTAGCAAACGCTGTAATCAGTGGTCTTGCTAAAGGTCCATTCACTAACTTGTCTATCTTCACAGAAGTTATTCAAGATGGTATGTTTGACCTTATCGATGCAGGTAAAGTAACTGTATGTTCCGGTACTGCATTGAGTCCTTCTCCAGACGGGTTGAAACGTTTCTATGCAAATATCGATGAATACCGTAAAAAAATTATTCTTCGCCCTCAAGAAATTTCCAACAACCCTGGTATCGCAAGACGCCTTGGCGTTATTGCCATGAATACTGCAATTGAATTTGATATTTTTGGCAATGTAAACTCTACTCATATTATGGGTACGAAAATGATGAACGGTGTTGGCGGTTCTGGTGACTTTGCACGTAGTGCATATCTCACTATCTTCTGTACTAACTCCGTTGCTAAAAATGGCGACATCAGTTCCATCGTTCCTTATGTATCTCACGTAGATCATACAGAACATGACACTATGATTTTCTGTACAGAACAAGGTGTGGCTGACTGCCGTGGTTTGAGCCCAGTGGAAAGAGCTCGTTTGATCATTGAAAAATGTGCTCACCCAGACTACAAACCAATGTTAACTGAATACCTAGAAAAAGCATTAGAAGCAACTAAGAATGCCCATACACCTATGTTGCTTGATGAAGCTCTTTCTTGGCATAAACGCTTCACAGAAACTGGAAGCATGAAAAAATAAACCTGTTTTTTTAGGAGGATGATGAAAACATGGCTTACGAAAACTTAAAAGCCCAAATTGCTGAGTATAACAAACTTTGTGACGAAAGAAGTGCAAAAACTCCAGAACGTCAAAACTTGAAATACAACCGTGTGTACACACCAGTTGATATCGAAGGTTTCGACTATGAACGCGATTTGGGGATGCCTGGCGAATTCCCTTATACTCGTGGTGTACAACCTACTATGTACCGTGGCCGTTTCTGGACAATGCGTATGTACGCAGGTTTCGCAACTGCTGAAGAATCCAACAAACGTTACCGTTACCTAATCGAGTCCGGTGCAACTGGTCTTTCCTGTGCATTCGACTTGCCTACACAAATCGGTTATGACTCTGATGACGTTATGGCTGAAGGCGAAGTTGGTAAAGTAGGTGTTGCGATTGACTCCTTGAAAGATATGGAAATCTTGTTCGACGGCATCGACCTTGGCAAAGTATCCACATCCATGACAATCAACGCTCCAGCGTCTGTTTTGTTGGCAATGTATATCGCAGTAGCTGAAAAACAAGGTGTACCTTCCACTGAATTGATGGGTACAATTCAAAATGATATTTTGAAAGAGTATGCAGCTCGCGGTACTTACATTTTCCCTCCAAAACCTTCCATGCGTTTGATCACTAATATCTTCGAATATTGTTCTCAATACGTTCCAAAATGGAATACAATTTCTATCTCCGGTTACCATATCCGTGAAGCAGGTTCCACAGCAGCGCAAGAAATCGCATTCACAATTGCTGATGGTATCGCGTACGTAGAAGCAGCTTTGAAAGCTGGTCTTGACGTTGACTCCTTCGCTGGTCGTCTTTCCTTCTTCTGGAATGCTCATAACAATGTACTTGAAGAAGTTGCTAAATTCCGCGCATCCCGTCGCTTATGGGCAACTATCATGAAAGAACGTTTTGGTGCTAAAAAACCAAAATCCATGATGCTTCGTGTACATACTCAAACAGCTGGTTCCATGTTGACTGCACAACAAGTTGACAACAACATCGTTCGTGTTGCTCTTCAAACTGCAGCTGCTGTAATGGGCGGTACTCAATCCTTACATACAAACTCTCGTGACGAAGCTTTGGCTCTTCCTACAGAAGCATCTGTACAAGTAGCTCTTCGTACTCAACAAATCGTGGCTTATGAATCTGGTTTGGCTGACGTAGTTGACCCATTGGGCGGTTCCTACTATGTAGAAGCTATGACTAACGCTATCTATGACGAAGCTATGGAATACATCAAGAAAATTGATGAAATGGGCGGCGCTGTAGTAGCAATCGAAAAAGGCTACATCCAAAAAGAAATTCAAGAATCCGCTTACAAATGGCAAATGGAAGTTGAATCTGGCTTGCGCACAATCGTTGGCGTAAACAAATTCCAAGTTGAAGAAGAAGCTCCAAAAGACTTGCTTCGCGTAGACGCTTCCGTAGGTGTTAACCAATCCAAGAAAACTCAAGCAGTTCGTGCTAACCGCGATCAAGCAGCAGTTGATGCAGCATTGGCAGCACTTAAAGTTGGCGCAGCTGACGAAAACGTTAACTTGATGCCATTAATTCTTGATGCAGTTAAAACATATGCTACATTGGGTGAAATTTGTAATGTATTGCGCGAAGTATTCGGTGAATACGAAGCTCATTCCACATTATAATATCGGCTAATTTCGGAGGTAATAAATCATGGCAGAAAAACGTATTAGAGTAATCGTAGCAAAACCAGGTCTTGATGGTCATGACCGTGGTGCAAAAGTAGTAGCACGCGCTCTTCGCGATGCTGGTTTCGAAGTAATCTACACAGGTCTTCGTCAAACTCCAGAACAAATCGTTGAAGCAGCTCTTTCTGAAGACGTTAATGTAGTTGCATTATCCCTTCTTTCCGGTGCTCACAACACATTGTTCCCTAAAATTGTTGAACTTTTGAAAGAAAAAGGTATGGGCGATGTACTTGTAATCGGCGGTGGCGTTATTCCTGACGCTGATATCCCTGGCTTGAAAGAAGCTGGCGTAGCTGCTGTATTCACACCTGGTACACCAACTGGCGATATCGTTAACTTCATCAACGAAAACGTTAAATAATTAATGCATGGGTGAGAGGGACTCATTTAGAATAGATGAATCCCTCTATTCCCATATTTAAAGATAGGTGGTGAAGCGAATGGATTTAGTTAAAGGCCTTTTTGAAGGTTCTCGACTAGCCTTAGCACGGTCCATCACAGCTGTAGAAAACGAGTATGAAAATGCCATTGATATTATGAAGGCTATTTACCCTAAAACAGGGAATGCACGTATTCTCGGTATTACTGGGGCCCCTGGTGCTGGTAAAAGTACATTGACAGATAAAGTTGTTAAACATTATTTAGATCAAGGTAAAAAAATCGGCATCGTTGCCATCGACCCAACTAGCCCATTCTCTGGTGGTGCTATCTTGGGGGACCGTATTCGAATGAACGATTTAACATTAAACGAAAATGTATTCATTCGAAGCATGGGCACGCGTGGTAGTCTTGGTGGTTTATCCAAAAAGACTGCAGACGTTGTAAAACTTATGGATGCCTTTGGTATGGATTTAGTTATCATTGAAACAGTAGGCGTAGGTCAATCTGAAGTAGATATTGTTAAAAATGCAGATACTACATTAGTTGTACTTGTTCCTGGTCTCGGTGATGATATCCAAGCTATCAAAGCGGGTATTCTTGAAATCGGCGATGTATTTGCTATCAATAAAGCTGACCGAGATGGTTGCGATCGTTTGAATGTAGAAATTGAAATGATGCTTGACCTTGATTCTCGTGAAGTAAAATGGCGCCCTCCAATTAAGCGCACTATTGCTAGTAAAGACCAAGGCGTAGATGAGCTCATCGACGCTTTAGATGAACATTTTGAGTATCTTGAAGATTCTGGTGAATTGGAATCTCGTCGAGCAGAACGTACTCGTGATGAAATCATCGCAATGATTAATGAACAAATTGGTCGTTATGTAGCTGAAAAAATCGTTACTAGCGACGAATTTAATAGCCAAGTGGCAGCTGTTAATGAACGCGAAAGCGATCCGTACACAGTTGTTAACGGCGTAATGACAAGCGTGCTAAAGTAGACGGCGACTACATAGCATTATAGATTTAGCCTTGAAAAGGAGATAATCGAAATGGCTTTTAAAGTATTACAAGTGGATCACATTGGTATTGGTGTTAATGATTTAGCAGCAACTAAAGAATTCTATAAAAATGCATTGGGTATTGAACATCTTCCTGAAGATGAAATCGTAGAAGAACAAAAAGTAAAAGTATCCTTCTTCCCATGTGGCGATGCTGAACTTGAATTCTTAGAAACTACAACTCCAGATGGCCCTATCGGTAAATTTATCGAAAAAAATGGCGGTCGTGATGGTATCCAACACGTTGCATTGCGCGTTGATAATATTGAAAATGCTATTGCTGATTTGATGGCTAAAGGCGTTCGTATGATTGACGAAAAACCTCGTTATGGTGCAGGCGGCTCCGCAATTGCTTTCTTACATCCAAAAGCAACTGGCGGCGTATTGCTTGAATTATGTCAACGTATGAAATAATACAGTGTCCAATTCACATCATTATGTATGAGTTATAGAGATACATATACATATAATTTCAAGTTATATGTTAAATATGTATTATGCTTGAACTTTAATTATTAATGAAATAAAATGATACTGTAACAAGTTTTATTTGGAGGTGCTATAATGGCAACAGTGCAGGAAAAAATCGAGTTATTGCACGAGAAACTAGCTAAAGTTAAAGCCGGTGGTGGTGAAAAACGCGTTGAGAAACAACATGCTCAAGGCAAAATGACTGCTCGCGAACGTTTGGCTAAATTGTTCGATGATAATTCCTTCGTTGAACTTGATCAATTCGTTAAACATCGTTGTGTTAACTTCGGTCAAGATAAGAAAGAATTACCAGGCGAAGGTGTAGTAACTGGTTATGGTACTATCGACGGTCGTTTAGTGTACGCATTCGCACAAGACTTCACTGTAGAAGGTGGTTCTCTTGGTGAAATGCACGCTGCTAAAATCGTTAAAGTACAACGTTTAGCAATGAAAATGGGTGCGCCTATCGTTGGTATCAACGACTCCGGCGGTGCTCGTATTCAAGAAGCAGTAGATGCCCTTGCAGGTTACGGTAAAATTTTCTTCGAAAATACAAATGCATCCGGCGTTATTCCACAAATTTCCGTAATCATGGGTCCATGTGCAGGCGGTGCTGTATATTCTCCAGCATTGACTGACTTCATCTACATGGTTAAACACACATCTCAAATGTTCATCACTGGTCCTGCAGTTATCAAATCTGTAACTGGTGAAGAAGTAACAGCTGAAGATCTTGGTGGTGCAATGGCTCACAACTCCGTTTCCGGTGAAGCTCATTTTGCAGCTGAAAACGAAGATGATTGCATCGCTCAAATCCGCTACTTATTGGGCTTCTTGCCATCCAACAACATGGAAGATGCTCCATTAGTAGACACTGGTGATGACCCAACTCGTGAAGACGAAGGCTTAAACAGCTTATTGCCTGATAACAGTAACATGCCTTACGACATGAAAGATGTTATCGCTAAAACTGTAGATAATGGCGAATACTATGAAGTACAACCATTCTATGCTACAAACATCATCACTTGCTTCGCTCGTTTTGATGGTCAATCCGTTGGTATCATTGCTAACCAACCAAAAGTAATGGCTGGTTGCTTGGACATCAATGCATCTGACAAATCTTCCCGTTTCATCCGTTTCTGTGATGCTTTCAATATTCCAATCGTTAACTTCGTTGACGTTCCTGGTTTCTTGCCTGGCACAAATCAAGAATGGGGCGGTATCATTCGTCATGGTGCTAAAATGTTGTATGCTTACTCTGAAGCAACAGTACCAAAAATTACTGTTATCACTCGTAAAGCGTACGGCGGTTCTTACCTCGCTATGTGTTCCCAAGATTTGGGCGCTGATCAAGTTTACGCTTGGCCTACATCCGAAATCGCTGTAATGGGTCCTGCTGGCGCAGCTAATATCATCTTCAAGAAAGATGAAGACAAAGACGCTAAAACTGCTCAATACGTAGAAGAGTTCGCAACTCCATACAAAGCTGCAGAACGTGGCTTCGTAGACGTAGTTATCGAACCAAAACAAACTCGTCCAGCAGTTATTAACGCTTTGGCAATGCTTGCAAGCAAACGTGAAAACCGTGCTCCAAAGAAACATGGTAATATTCCATTATAATTCGATTCGGTAAAAAACATATCATCGAATTTGGGAGATACCTTTCTTTACTACTTTTTTAGAAAGGGGAATGATTATGGAAGGACAAGCAGTTACTACCAATCCGTTACTCATAATGGCGATTAATATGACAGTTGTGTTTGTTGTGTTGATTCTTCTTGGCGTTCTTATGGAAATCGTACATTTAGTCGATCCAACTAAGAAAAAAAAAGAAGTACCTAAAACTGAAACAACTGTTGCAGCTCCAGCAGCAGCTCCTGCTGCACCAAGTGCATCCGCTCAAAATGAGGATGAAGTAGTAGCAGCTATCGTAGGTGCCATTGTGGCGATGGGGTACTCATCTGAACAAATTGCATCTATCCGACCTACAGCAACAAGTGCTAAATGGCGCTTGGAAGGTCGCTTAAGCGGTAGAGGTTAAAAATTTTTAGGAGGCATTTTAATGAGCAATGCTACAACAACTAACGGTAAAGCTCCATCTCAAGATGTAGTAGCAGTAATCGTTGGTGCATTAGCGGCAATGGGTTATTCCGCTGATCAAATCGCGCACATCCGTCCAATCGTAAGCTACAATTGGAAAATGGAAGGTCGCTTGCGCGGTAATCGATAAGATTATTGCCTAATTAGATAATCACTGAGATTATCCGATTTATATGTGTAAAAAATATTTATAAGTTTGGTGTAGACATACACATTTTGGAGGAATTTAAGATGAAAAAATTCAACGTTACAGTAAATGGTACAGCATATGATGTAGAAGTTAATGAAGTAAAAGGCGCAGCTCCTGCAGCAGCTCCAGCTCCAGCAGCAGCTCCAGCTCCTAAAGCAGCTCCTGCACCAGCACCAGCTCCAGCTGCAGCAGCAGCTCCAGTTCCAGCAGGTGCTGAAACTGTAAAAGCTCCAATGCCTGGTAAAATCTTATCTGTAGCAGTATCCGCTGGCCAAGCAGTTAAAAAAGGCGAAACTTTGTTGATTCTTGAAGCTATGAAAATGCAAAACGAAATCGCAGCTCCACATGATGCTGTAGTTTCCGAAGTTCGCGTTTCTGCTAACCAAACTGTATCCACTGGCGACGACATGGTTGTACTTGGCTAATCCCAAGTTTTGTATGGCGCGGCCGTGCCGCGTCATATAACAATTTTATATTTGTGAAAGGGGAACGCATATGGAGGCTTTTGCTGTTGCGATACAATCCGTTATAACCGATAGCGGGTTCCTCGCATTTACACCATACAATGCTATTATGATTTTTGTAGGTTTGCTCCTATTGTACTTGGCATTTGCTAGAGAGTTTGAACCTTTATTGTTGGGTCCGATTGCCTTTGGTTGTGTACTTGCTAATATTCCTCGTAACGGCTTCGAAGAAGGCGTTATGGCACTTATTAGCGCAGGTATCTCTCAAGAAATCTTCCCACCTTTAATTTTCCTAGGTGTAGGTGCAATGACTGACTTTGGTCCACTCATTGCAAATCCTAAGACATTACTTTTAGGTGCTGCTGCTCAGATCGGCGTATTCGTTGCTCTTGGCGGTGCAATGGCTATGGGCTTTACAGCTCAAGAAGCTGCTGCTATCGGTATCATCGGTGGTGCTGACGGCCCTACATCCATTTACTTGGCTACTAAACTAGCTCCTCACTTATTAGGTGCTATCGCGGTTGCTGCATATTCTTATATGTCCTTAGTACCGTTGATTCAACCACCTGTAATGAAATTATTTACGACTCAAAAAGAGCGCGAAATTGTTATGGAGCAGTTGCGTGAAGTTACACGTTTTGAAAAAATCGTGTTCCCAATCGTTGCAACGATCTTCATTTCCTTATTGCTTCCTTCCATTACATCCCTTTTAGGTATGTTGATGTTAGGTAACTTGTTCCGTGAATCTGGCGTAACAGAACGTTTGTCTGATACTTCTCAAAATGCGTTGATCAATACTGTTACTATCTTCTTAGCAACTGGTACTGGTTTAACAATGGATGCGGAACACTTCTTAAGCGTACAAACAATCCTAATCATTTGTTTAGGTTTGGTTGCATTTATCGGCGGTACTGCTGGTGGCGTATTGTTCGGTAAATTGATGAGCTTTGTTGATGGTGGTAAAACAAATCCACTTATTGGTTCTGCTGGTGTATCCGCGGTTCCAATGGCAGCTCGTGTATCTCAAGTAGTAGGTGCAAAAGCTAACCCAGCAAACTTCTTGCTCATGCATGCTATGGGTCCTAACGTAGCTGGCGTTATCGGTACAGCAGTAGCAGCAGGTACAATGCTTGCTATGTTGTCTAGCCACTAATAATTAAATAATTATTCACCAAGGTGTGCCTAAATAGGTACACCTATTGGTGAATCAAAAAGCCCTTGGTCATTATGTAATCATAC
>URZS01000021.1 GCA_900552445.1 uncultured Veillonella sp.
TTGTATTAATTTTATAGTAAGCGCACGTTAGTTTTTGAATTTTATTTGTAATTACATTGTAATTGCAAATAGTAGTTTTTACAAATATATATAATACATAGAACACATAAAAAAGCAGTAGTTATCTTTAGGATAGCTACTGCTTTTCAGTTTATATCATTGTTCCATGATATGAGTTTTAGTTTTATCTAGAAATACAGATGTAAATACATTTACTTATAAAGCTGTTGAGGCTCTTACCAAATTAGATATAGATGCTCTTACTGATTTATTTGTAAAGTATTTAACAAATGAGATTTACAAACTCTTACAGTAAGTTTGCTTCAAAGTCTTCTAGGATAGCCTCTACAGTTTCTGGTGCATTGCGTTTATGTTCTACGATGCATTGCGCAAAGCTTTCATACATTGGTGTACGAGTTGCTTCCAGTTCGCGTAAGCGTTCGATGCCGCCACCAGAGAGCACGCGACCGGAGGTAGATAGGTTTTCTACAGGTTGTGTTAATTGGTAAATACGACCATTTTGGCGTAGGTGCGCGTAGTTTTTAGGTACTGTTACACAGCCGCCGCCAGTGGAGATAACGAGGCCTGTTTCTGTACCGAGTTTTGCAATCATTTCCGCTTCTTTTTCACGGAAGGCCGCTTCCCCTTGTTCTGTAATATAGGCAGAGATATCACCGATTTCTTTTTCTAGTTCTTGATCTACATCTACGCAAGTGCGGCCCATTTCTTCCCCAAGGGCTTTACCAACAGTTGTTTTGCCTACACCAGGCATACCGATGAGAATGATATTTTCCTTTTCACGACGTATATCGCGTAAGATTTGTTCAATTTCCTTTGTGCCAAAGCTTTCACCTTGGAAATGATTTGCTGCCTCAACGCCTTGTGCCACGAGGAATGGCAGGCCATCACAGTGAGGAACATCCATCATTTCAGCTTGTAAAAGCAAAATCGTACGGCGTGGATTGTAGATGAGATCTACAACGCCTTCTAATTTAGAAAACTGAGTAATATCGATAAGGCTAGCTGGATTGTGAGGATACATACCGATAGGTGTACAATTAATAATAATCTGTGCTGTTTCGTAGTAATTAGGTGCATCATCGTAGAACGGAGCCGTTTTACGAGACAAATGAGTGATACTCTTTGCACCTAAGTCCTCAAGTGCTACGTGAACTGTAGCAGAGGACGCACCATCACCTAGAATGATACATTCCTTGCCAGATACATCGATGCCAGCGTGGTGTAGAGTAAATACAAAGCCATCGTAGTCTGTATTGTAACCGTGCCATTTACCGTCTTTGCGAACCATCGTATTTACACAGCCAATGCGCTCTGCACGATGATCTACTACATCACAAGCCTCAAGAGCATTTACCTTGTAAGGGAAGGTAATGTTGATGCCTTGTAGTTCCTGATCATCAAAGAACTCTTGCAATTGGCTTGGTTCTCGTTCAAATAATTCGTAATTAGTATTTCCTAACACACTATGAATGTGAGGAGAAAAGCTATGGCCCAACGTACGGCCAAGTAAACCAAATTTCATAGGACCTCCTAGGTCAATATACATAGAATGGCTAATAGGCTGGTACCTATTAGCCATTGGAGTTTTATAACTATATTCATTGTACTATATATGCCCTTATAGGGACTAGTAGGGATGAATATATTAGTTTTCAGGGTAATTACCGAGTAAGCGGAACTTATCTTGTGATGTATGAAGCTCTGCTAGAACGGATAATACCTTTGGATCTGCTAAGGATGCTTCTAAATCGAGGTAGAACAAGAACTCAAAGTTATGGCCTACGATAGGGCGAGACTCGAGTTTTGTAAGGTTTACGCCGATATTAGCAAACTTGGTAAGTAATGTACCAAGCCCACCTGGAGCATGGCTTGCTGTGGTTACCACAGAGATTTTGTTAGCTCCTGGGTACACATGGAAGTCCTTGCTGATGCAGATAAAGCGCGTATAGTTGTTATCGCTATTTTGGATATTGCGCATCAGTGGAGACAAGTTATACAAGTCTGCACATTGCGGTGCAGCGATAGCTGCTACGCCTGGATCATCACTGGCTGCCACCATTTGTGCTGCACGAGCTGTGTTGTCGAAGGAACGTAACTCTACGCCTTCTAATGTATCTAGAAAGTGGCTACATTGGCCCAACGCCTGAGGGTGGGAGATGATAGTATGAATATCTTCTAATTTAGTACCTTTTTTCACTAGCAAGTCGTGGGAAATCCAAAGGCGCGTACCGCGCACGATATAGCATTTTCGTTCTTCTAAAAGGTCGTATACTTCTTTTACCGAACCATTAGAGCTATTTTCGATAGGTAATACACCGAATTGACATTCACCGGATTCTACCGCATCAAATACAGCGCGGAAGCCTGTTACGTAGTGAATTTGGCTGAGGGGCAATAATTTATCACACGCCATTTGAGCATTGCTGCCGAATACGCCGGCACAAGCTACGCTGCCCCGTTGCGGTGGTAAGGTAGGGGACTGCTCAATGGCTTTTTTCATTTTTATTGTGAACTCATTATCTTGGAATAATTGTTCAGACTGATAGGTACGGCTCAAGCTAAATAATGCTTCGAAGAAACGGCGCGCATATAGATCGAGGTCCGGGCCTGCATCTCTCGTTACTTTGTCGAGAATATCCCGTTCTCGTTTGGCATCGTAAATGGCCTTATTCATTTCTTTCTTTGCCGCCGCAACGTCCTTGGAGAGTTCCATGCGCTCTTTGAATAGGGCAAGCATTTGGTCGTTTATGTCGTTAATCTTAACGCGTACTTCATCTAAGTTCATGGTCAATATCTCCTAAGAAATCAAGAATGACGAGGGCTGTTACGGCTTCGATAACAGGTACTGCACGAAGCGCCACGCATGGGTCGTGACGACCTTGAATGGTGAGCAATGTGTCCTCTTTTTTTGAAAGTGATACAGAATGTTGTTCTTTATAAATCGATGGTGTTGGCTTGATACCTACTTGCATCACGAGGGGCAAGCCGTTAGTTATACCGCCTTGAATACCACCGCTATTGTTAGTTGTGGTTGTAATCTTGTCACCATCCATGGTGAAAGCATCATTTACTTCAGAGCCCAGGCGAGAGCACATATCAAAGCCACCGCCAAAGGATATGCCTTTTATGGCCGGTACGCCAAAGATAACGCGAGCTAAACGGTTTTCGATGCCGTCAAAGTTTGGATTGCCAAGGCCAATTGGTAGACCTGTAGCAACGACTTCAACGATACCACCGGTGGAGTCGCCATCCTTTTTCAGCTGCATTACGAGTTTTTCTACTTCAGTGCGTTTATCTGCATCGAGTATAGCAATTGGCTCTGTGGCGATGTTACCAAGTGCTTTCATATCTGGATGAACCATATCGATAGGAGCATCTTGGATTGTACCAACTTGTTTTAAATGGCCGTGAATTTCGATGCCTTTTTCGCGTAATAGTTGGATAGCAATGCCACCAGCTACGCACAATGGAGCTGTTAGACGAGCGGAGAAGTGGCCGCCGCCTCGCATATCTACCTTGTCACCGTAGCGCATACGAGCTGTAAAATCCGCATGAGATGGGCGAGGAATGTCACGAAGGTTATTATAATCGCTAGAGTGCTGCGATGTATTGCGAATCATAAACGCCAATGGAGAACCACTGAGCATGCCGTCCACCATACCTGCTAAAAACTCAGGCACATCGGCTTCCTTACGTTGCGTTTGTAATTGATTTTGTCCTGGCGCACGGCGCTTTAAAAAGGCTTTTAACTCATCGATATCGATAGTATGTCCACAAGGTAGACCTTCTACGATACCGCCAATGGCATAGCCGTGAGAGGCGCCAAAGGTAGATACTTGTATGGTTTTACCGAAATTAGATGCCATTATATTAACTCCTACTATATAGTATGTAATACTATTATTATTTATCCGTTATTTATGGAATCACACCAGATAAGATTAGAAATCTACACCGGTTGTGCATTACCACCTAGTAAGTTCCAGTCCTCAAAGAAGTCTGGATAGGATTTTGTGATAGCTTCGCTATCTTTTAATATTACAGGGCTTTCACTGATGAGGGCCATCAAGGTACCTGCCATAACGAGGCGATGGTCATTGACGCAATCACCTTGTCCCCCTTTAAGTATACCACTACCGATGATATATAGGTCATCACCATCTTCGCGTACCGTACCGCCCAAGTCTCTTACGAGATTTGCAACGGCTACGAGACGATCGGATTCTTTCAGACGTAGGCGAGCACCTTTAACGAAGGAGCTTTCACCTTGGATAGAGCAGGCGAGGGCTGCCATAACTGGCAACATGTCAGGCATTTGTTCGAGGTCGGCGTGGATTGGTTTAGAGGCGCGACCTGTGACTGTCACATTCATACCTTCCCATACAACATCACAACCTGCATCAATCATAACTTGCATGATGCGGTGGTCAGCTTGTACGGAATTCTTGTTCATGCCCGTAATGGTAATCGGCTTGCCCGTCATGCCAGCTGCTACCATCCAAATGGCGGTATTGGACCAATCGCCTTCGATTTGGTAATTATCACGGCCTATGAAGGAGGCTCCAAATGGAACTGTAAAAGCCTCATTAATGTTTGCGTCTGGCAAGGTATGTTCTACCTCTACGCCAAAATCACGCATGGTTTTAGTCGTCAATGTTACATAATCACTAGATTGTAATGGTGTAGTAGAGGTGATGGTGGACAAGCCAATTTGTGGAGCCGCCAGCAATAAGCCAGAGAAAAATTGGCTACTCACATCGCCAACCATACCGAACTCCCCACCTTGGAGACGACCTGTCATAGTGAATGGCGGTTTATCTTGGGAGAATGTTACGCCGTGAGCTTTCATTTCGCCTAGCATAGGTTCTAGAGGACGATCTGGTAAACGACCTTTGGCATCTACGTCTACATCATTACAGATGGATGCTGCTACAGGTAATAAAAGGCGCAATGTAGTACCCGATTCGTGAGGAACTACTTTGCCTTTTGCTGGTGCAGGGCCAGGTGTAACAGTGACAACTTTATTTTCATACACAACGTGTGCGCCTAAGCCTCGTAAGGAGTCCATAGTAGCATCGATGTCTTTAGAGGTGCGGCTCAGTAATATGGTAGAAGGTGAGCTACCGAGGGCAGCACAAATCAACGCGCGATGTGCATGGGCCTTTGCGGGGATGGACGCGATAGTCCCAGTAGGGATGGCGTTCGTTACAGTATGCATATCAATCTCCTTAATCTAAATAGGTTGCAAGCTCTTCGTGTGTTACTACCTTGAGTTCGCTGTGGCCATAGCTAGTAGGAACTACAATTTTAATGGTAGAGCCTTCGCTTTTTTTATCGTGTTTAGCAGCTGCTAAAATCTCTTCTTTCGTTATAGTCGTTGTGGTTGGCAAATCGTGTGCTTCGATGAGAGCCTTTAATTTTTCTAACGCCTCTCCATCTAATTCGCCATGTTTTACAGCACCTTGCGCCATGAGGACCATGCCAATCGCTACGGCATAACCATGGTGCACTTCAAAGTGGCTCGCCTTTTCGATGCCATGACCAAAGGTATGACCTAAGTTCAAGAGGGCACGAACACCAGATTCGCGTTCATCTTGCTCTACGATATCTGCTTTAGCTTGTACGCAACGGGCAATGACGCCACTAACGCTACCGCGATGTTTAATTAATGGTTTATTCTCTAGTTGCGTAAGCAAACCAGGTACATCGAGGAACCCGTATTTGATAATTTCCCCACAACCATTTTTCCACTCCATGTCTGGCAATGTGTTTAGTGTCGTTGGATCGCAGAGTACGAGGATAGGTTGTTTGAAAGCACCCCACAAGTTTTTACCTGCCTCGAGATTAACCGCTGTTTTACCGCCTACAGAGGAATCTACAGCGGCTAAAAGGGAGGTAGGAACCTGTACATAGTCGATACCACGTAAGTAGGTAGCTGCTGCAAAGCCCGCCATATCACCTACTACACCGCCCCCTAAGGCAATGAGAAGGTCTTTACGTGTTAATGATTGGGCCGCCATGTATTCCACTAAATCGATGAGTTGATGAGCATTTTTGGAGCTTTCACCAGCAGGGAATACATAATCACAAACAGTATAACCCGCATGTTCCATATTAGCTTTCACAGAGTCCAAATAGTGCGGTGCCACATTGCTATCGCTGACGATAATAACACGACAATTTGGTTTTAACGGTTTAATATAATCGGTGATGCGTTGTAAAGCGCCTTCCTCGATGACGACGTCATACGGTGTGGACGCGTTAATATGGATGCGAGTCATAACGGTTCCTTTCTTAAAAGAATAAGCTAGTATCTATTATAACGGATACTAGCTTATTTGTGTGATATTTGAGATTATTTAGTGCATTCTACCAATGCTTGGCGCAATGCGATAACTTCTTTCATAAGGCTAGTGAATTGGTCTGGACGTAATGCTTGAGGGCCATCGCATAATGCTTTGGATGGATCGTTGTGAACTTCGATCATAAGGCCGTCTGCACCGCCGCCTACAGATGCAAGAGAAAGGGGGCGAACCATGCGGCTCATGCCTGCTGCGTGGCTGGGGTCCATGATGATTGGCAAGTGAGATAATTCGTGCATCATAGGAATTGCTGTTACATCTAAGGTATTGCGCGTTTTAGTTTCGAATGTGCGGATACCGCGTTCGCATAATACAACTTGTTCATTGCCTTCGGACATGATGTATTCAGCAGCCATCAACCATTCTTCGTATGTAGCAGATAAACCACGTTTTAAAAGAACAGGTTTATTTAATTTACCTATCTCTTTTAAAAGTGTGAAGTTTTGCATGTTACGAGCGCCGATTTGAAGCATATCTACGTTATCGAAGTATTGTAATTGGGAAATATCCATAACTTCAGAAACGATAGGAAGACCTGTTTCTTTTTTAGCAAGCTCTAACAATTCCAAACCTTCTGGGCCCATGCCTTGGAAGGAGTATGGGGATGTACGAGGTTTGAAAGCGCCGCCGCGAAGAATTGTAGCGCCAGCTTCTTTACAAGCTTTTGCTGTTTCGATTACTTGTTCTGGTGTTTCTACGGAGCAAGGGCCAGCCATTACTGCGAAATGACCACCACCGATCAATACACCACCTACGTTGATTACAGAATCATCTGGATGGAATTTGCGGTTTGCTTTTTTGTATGGCTCTTGAATACGAGTTACTTTATCTACGAAATCAAGAGACTCGATTTGACGAGCATCGAGGGATGCCGTATCACCGATAAGACCTAAAATATTGTAGCGTGTGCCTTCTACAGGATGAATAACGAACCCTTGAGCCTCTAATTCACTGCGTAAACGAGATACCTCTGTTTGTGCTGCGTTTTGTTTCAATGTAATAATCATGATAATTCCTCCTTGTAACTACAGTGAATAGTAGGGCTTACCATACGGGATAGCAAACAAAAAAGGGCCACCCGTAATCTAATACGGGTAGCCCTTTTACTATTCTAAGCAACTAATAATAACTAAATCTTAATTAGCGCACCACAAATAGTTCCTTACCCGTACGTTGGATAAAGAACCAATAAAAGTATTGTTTTGTAGCGAGGCTAATTTGGTTAGTCATCTTTGGTTGCTCCTTTCTAAAATGTTGGGTATAGTATAAACCCAAATGATAAGATTATGCAATACTTAAAATTAAATTTCATAGAAGTTTTAAAAATAATGTGCTTCATAAATTGTTTGAAATGCCGATGTAATGAGGCCTATTGTATAAAAATGATTTTTGCTATTCATGACTAAATTGTAGTATAATGAGTCTATAAAGAGAGCCAATCAACGTGTCGGTAGCGTTAGGCTCATCTAAAATTTGGGTAAAAATGATGCGCCTAACGTGTTAGAGGTCTAGCCACCTCATTACGTTAGGCGTTTTCATTACCTTACTTAACTAAGGCAATGATAGTAACTACGGATAACAAAATTATGATAACTACATATGTAATTTCATGTTTTGTCATAGTATCACCACCTTTCGGTGATGAACCTAACTCACGTCAATTGACTCTCTTAGGTACAGTATAACAAAAATAATTTTACACAAATAGCGATATATGGGTAGCTGTGGAGGCAATATGGTTATTCAAATCTTAGATCATATTACTGATGAAATAAAACAAATACGTATAGATGTATTCATGAAAGAACAAGGTTTTGCAGACGAGTTTGATGAAATCGATGATATAGCAAAATTTGTTCTCTTATCGATAGATGGCAAGGCGGCGGGTACTTGTCGTTACTTCCCAAGTGCTGATGAAGGTGATGCCCACATTGGACGCATGGCGGTACGCAAGTTGTATCGTGGACAACATCTAGGGACTAAGATTATGATGGCCGCAGAAAACGGCATTCGTCGCGATGGATTTAAGACTTGCTCCTTATCGGCTCAAGTACAGGCAAAACCATTCTATGAATCCCTTGGATATAAAGCGGAAGGGGATGAATACCTTGATGAAGGTTGCCCACATATCTTGATGCGAAAGGTTTTATAAGTAGTTGTATAATAAGAATAAGTAGATGGGTAGCATTAAATAAATTGATGCGCATATTATTTTGTTACGAGGTGAGAGAATATGAAGCTAGCTGAGGCATTACAAGAACGAGCTGACTTAAATAAAAAAATTAGTGATTTGCAAGGTCGTTTAAATCAAAATAGTTTAGTACAGGAAGGGGAAACACCTAATGAAAACCCTACAGTGTTGATGCAAGAACTAGAAGCGGCAATTACTAGACTTCAACAACTCATTAAAGATATTAATCTTACTAACTGTGCAACTATTGTTGAAGGGCGTTCTTTAACACAAATTATAGCGGAAAAAGAAGGTGCAATTATGCGTCTATCTGCATATCGTGCTTTAGCAGATAGTGCAAGTGCTATCAACTACCGTGCTCGTGGTTCGGAAATTAAAATGATAGCAACTGTGAATGTAAGTGAATTACAAAAAACAGCAGATGTAATATCCAAGGAGATTCGTGTCTTAGATAATTTATTACAGTCAACCAATTGGACGGTTGATTTAATAGAGTATTAATCATAAGTTGGTAATCAAGATAGGGTGGATACAAAGCCACGATTGCTTAATTCGTAAAAAGATGTTATTCCATTACATGTACGGGGCATTGAAGGTATGTATTGTGTAGGCCCTTATGGCGTATAAATGTATGGTTATTTTTTATAATTTATTACCATGTGTCAACTATTTTGATGAGGGTGGCGTTGGGGACTATTTCTAAATTTCATATATATTT
>URZS01000022.1 GCA_900552445.1 uncultured Veillonella sp.
AGTGAGCGTTTAGAGCATCTTTTACAAAAACCTCTTTAATTCCAGTAGATGTGTCAAAATTGGTATATAAAAAATAGTATTAAATGGTATAATAAGCCCATGAAATTTAGTATTATAGTATCCTAGCATTTGGTTGTAGCTAGATTATGGTAAATATATAGTAATTATATGTAGAAAGGGGGATATATGAAACGTGCAACGGCAACGGCGCTGTCTTGCGTCGTACTTGGGTGGTTTTATTTTACACATATAGATGATCCTTTGGCGCGTCAAACCGCGTATCCCTTTAACTATAGAGATGTAGTCATGGCTGCCGCTGAGAAAGAGCAAGTACCTCCGTCCTTGGTGGCTAGTGTTATCTTGGCTGAAAGTAAATACAAGAATACTGCTGAGTCTGAAACGGGTGCTCTTGGGTTGATGCAACTCATGCCTGATACGGCGCGTTGGGTAGCGCAACAAGTTGGTCATGGCAATTATACAGATCGCCAATTAAAAGAACCTACCACTAATATTGAGTTAGGCACTTGGTACTTAGGTCATTTATTGAAGGAGTTCAATGGTGACGAAGTACAAGCATTAGCTGCTTATAATGCAGGTCGTGGCCATGTGGAGTCTTGGCTTCATGAGAATAAATGGAATGGTATGGCTGATACAATTCCGTTTCCTGAGACACGTAGCTATGTAAAGGCTGTTTTACAGTATCAAGAAAGATATGAGGCATTATATGGAAACGATCATTGAAGCTTGTAAAGGCTTAGACTATTCATGGTTGCCTCAAAGTATTGAAGGTTTTACTTTAGTTACATCTAGTGAGAGTGACTATACAGAGTTAGCTAATCGTATTGAACGTGGAGAAGAGGTTTTACGAGTACCTATTTTCCATTATCAAAATGACTTAGGCTGGCGTTGGTGTGCATTATACGATAAAGAGGTAGAGGATTATACGGTACATATTGAGATGCCTTTATTCTCCTTTGTGGATATTTCCTTTGTAAGAGCTGATTTAGAATCCTTTTGGAACGGTCTTAAGGAGCGATGTGTTAAGGGCTTAACCAATATGTTAATCGAACCATCTAATAATTTTACCTTTACCTATCGTCGCAGAGGGATTCCTACGTGGGACTTCTCTGAGGTTATGCCTAAAGAGGTAGAAGGCTTTGTTCGAGATATTGACCCTGCTCACGGGATTCGCATGATTAATGGTTCTTTTATCATTGGCGAATACCGTAAAATGGATGAATGTACAGGTTTATTATTGTATTATAATGAGTTGCGCGATGAATATTTTGCAGAACTCCGTTATAAAAGCTATCCAGAAATCGATCATCATTTAGATGCTAAAAATCTAGATGACTTAGCTGACGTGTTGCGTGAACATTTAGGCCATATATTAAAAGGCTTAAATGACCGTATTGATTAATTAGGATAGCTTTGACTATGCTATTATTGTAGTCATTTTAGGGTTTTATAAAATGACTTATGTGGTATTGATTTTTTAAATGCCCATTAGAAAGCGTAGAATTTGTATATACACAGCAAATGTGATATACTATATATGACTTTTATATAAATCTTTTAAAAGAGTGGGCTTATGTCCACTCTTTCATTTATGATTAGCTTAATTTTAAGGTGAATGAATCAAGAGATATATACAAGATGTAGTAATGAAGGAGGCGATGGCTATGAAGAGAGAAGCAGTAGAGGAATTTGTATCCTCTGTAGTTGAAGGTATAATAGCCGGCACCGATATGGAACTCGTTGATGTAGACTATGTGCGCGAACGCGATTGGTATTTGCGTGTCTATCTCGATAAACCAGGTGGTGTAGATTTGGATGATTGTCAGTTGGTGAGCGAAAAATTAAGTGCTGTCCTCGACGAAAAGGATCCAATTACGGAAAACTATTTATTGGAAGTATCTTCTCCAGGCCTAGATCGAGTTCTTAAGAAGGATAAGGATTTGATTCGCTATAATGGCCGTGACGTAGATATTCAGTTATTTAAACCTGTTAATGGCAGTAAACAATTTACTGGTGCCTTACAAGGTTTTACGGATACAACTATCGACTTTACTATTAATGGTGAAAGCATGACATTTGAACGTTCTGCTATTGCACAAATTCGATTACATCTTGATTTTTAATATATGGAGGCATACGAGTGAGTCAAGAATTAATTCAAGCGGTAATGGTACTTACAAAGCAAAAAGGTTTTGCTCCTGAGGTTATCTTTGAATCCTTAGAGGCTGCATTATTGCAAGCATATCGCAAAGAACCAACATCTAATCCAGATGCGTACGTTGTGATTGACCGCGAAACAGGCGTTTATAAAGTAATGGCAAAAAAACAAGTAGTAGAAACTGTGGAATTACCTGAAACAGAAATTAGCTTGCTTGATGCTCGCAAAAAAGATAAACGTTTTGAGATTGGTGATGTAGTAGAAGTAGATGTAACTCCTGCCAACTTTGGTCGTAGCGCTGCCCATACTGCAAAACAAATGCTCATTCAACGTTTGAAAGAGGCTGAGCGCAGCGTAGTATACGAAGAATACTACAGCCGCGAAGGTGATATTATCACTGGCGTCATTACTCGCGTAGAAGGCAAAAACGTATTTATCGATCTTGGTAAAACAGAAGCAATTTTGCCGCCAACAGAGCAAATTGCTACTGAAACATATCGTGAAGGGGACCGCATTAAATGCTATATCGTAGAGGTTAAGAAAACTACCAAAGGCCCTCAAATCATGATTTCCCGTACACATCCAGGCTTATTAAAACGTCTTTTTGAATTGGAAGTGCCAGAAATCTTTGAAGGCGTTGTGGAGCTTAAATCTGTAGCTCGTGAGCCAGGTATGCGCTCTAAAATCGCTGTATATAGCCGCGATGAAAATGTTGATCCTGTAGGTGCTTGCGTAGGTCCTAAAGGTCAACGTGTACAACATATCGTTGATGAATTACACGATGAAAAAATCGATATTGTTAAATGGGATGAAGATCCAGCAATTTACATTGCTAACTCCTTAAGCCCTGCAAAGGTTATATCTGTAGATGTAAGCGAAGAAGAAAAATCTTCTTACGTAGTAGTACCTGACTACCAATTATCGTTAGCAATTGGTAAAGCTGGTCAAAATGCTCGTTTAGCTGCGAAGCTAACAAACTGGAAAATTGATATTAAAAGCGAAACTCAAGCTGCTGAAGAACCTTTCACAGGTTTTGGCAATGCTGAGGATGGTGAATAGTCATGAAACCGAAATCCCAACCTATGCGAACTTGTGTAGGATGTGGTGAGCCTAAGGCTAAATGTGAATTGATTCGCGTAGCTTTGAGCCCAGACGGTAAGATCAGTATTGATCGCACTGGTAAAGCACCAGGACGTGGAGCCTATCTATGTGAATCCATGTCGTGCTTTGAGCAAGCCTATAAGGCAAAACGATTAGAACGGTCATTAAAGCATGGTGTATCGAGAGAGATATACGAAGCGTTACAACGTGATTTACAAGAGAATGAGTAATCACTGATATAAATGAATGAAGATAAAATTTTGAATCTCTTAGGTTTAGCACAACGAGCAGGCAAAGTTATTTCCGGTGATTTCATCGTAGAAAAGGCTATAAAGAGAAAGGAACCGAAATTGGTACTTCTCGCTGGTGACTGTGCAGCCAACAATGAAAAGAAATATACTCAATTAGCAGAGACACATCAGATTCCACTTCATAGTATTGCCAATAAAGAGACGTTAGGAACGGCTATTGGTAAAGAAGTAAGGGTAGTAGTTGCCGTACTAGATGATGGATTTGCAAAGGCAATATTAAAAGAGATTGATCGATAATAAGGGGGTATGTAGATGTCCAAAAAGCGCGTTCATGAAATCGCCAAAGAGTTCGGCGTAGAAAGTAAGCAGGTTATTTCTATTTTGCAACAACATAATGTAAATGTTACGAAAGCAGTTAATTCTGTAGATGATTCCGGTTATGAAATTGTAAAAAAACAATTGACTAAGAAATCTGAAGCACCTAAAGTAGCACAAAAATCAGAAAAAAAAGTAGAACAAAAATCTGCTCCAAGTGCAGCTCATAAACAAGAAGCTGCGCCACATAAACAACAACATCAAAATCGTTCTAACGAACATAAAAAGGATAATCACAAACAAGGTGGTCAAAAACAAGACGATCAATCTAAACAAAAGGACCACAAAAAAGGCAATGTACGTCACGTACAAATTTCTGAGCCTACACGTAAATCCGATGGTAACCAACATGGTGGTGACCGCGCTAATAACCGCCCTAATAACAATAATAACCGCAATAATGACAACCGTAATAATGGTCGTCCTAATGATGCGCGTAATAACGACAATCGCAATAACGACAATCGCAATAACGATAACCGCAATAGCGACAACCGCAACAACGATAATCGCAATTCTAATAACAATGATCGCCGTAACAAGAAAAATAAAAAAGGTGGCAATAATCGCCCTCAATCCTTGTTATCTACATCTATGCAAAAGAAAAAGAATCGCGTTAAACATCGTAACGAACAGTACTTACAACAAAAAGCAGAAGCTGAACGTAAGGCTGAAGCAGCGATTGCCACAGAAATTGAATTGTCTGGCTCTTTAACTGTTAAAGAACTAGCTGAAAAAATGGGCCGAGAAGTATCTGAAATTATCAAAAAATTGATGCTTTTAGGTGTAATGGCAAGCATTAACCAAGAGGTTGATGTTGATACAGCTACAATTGTAGCCGAAGAATTTGGTGTAACTGTAACTGAAGTAGAACCTGAAGAGGATCCTACTGATATCATCGAAATTGAAGATGCACCAGAAACATTAAAACCTCGTCCACCAGTAGTTACTATCATGGGTCACGTTGACCATGGTAAAACATCTTTATTGGACGTAATTCGTCAAACTAACGTAACAGCTGGCGAAGCTGGCGGTATCACTCAACACATCGGTGCATACCAAGTTCGTTATAATGATAATAAAATTACATTCCTTGATACTCCAGGCCATGAAGCGTTTACTGCTATGCGCCTACGCGGTGCGAAGTCCACGGATATCGCAGTTCTCGTAGTAGCTGCTGACGACGGTGTAATGCCACAAACTATCGAGGCTATTAACCATGCTAAATCTGCGGACGTACCTATTATCGTAGCCATCAATAAAATGGATAAACCAGGTGCTAACCCAGACCATGTTAAACAACAATTGTCTGAACATGGCCTTTTACCAGAAGAATGGGGCGGCGATGTAATCATGGTTCCAGTTTCTGCTAAACAAAAACAAGGTATCGACGACTTGCTCGAAAATATCTTGCTCGTTGCAGAAGTTATGGAATTAAAAGCTAACCCTAACCGCAAAGCTTATGGCGTAGTTATCGAGGCTCAACTTGATAAAGGCCGTGGTGCTGTATGTACAGTATTAGTACAAAAAGGTTCTCTCCGCGTAGGTGATACAGTTCTTGCTGGTACTGCATACGGTAAAGTTCGTGCTATGACAAATGAACGTGGCGAAAAAGTAAAAGTAGCTCGTCCATCTATGCCAGTAGAAATCTTGGGCTTCTCCGAAGTGCCACAAGCTGGTGAAATCATCAATGGTATGGATGATAACGAAGCACGTGCAATCGCTGAAAAACGTATTGCAAAACAACGCGTTCAAGAATTACAAGCAACTCACAAAGTTACATTGGATGATATTTTCAACCAAATTCAACAAGGTGAGTTAAAAGATCTTAACATCATCATTAAAGCTGACGTTCAAGGTTCTGTAGAAGCATTGCGTCAATCTTTAGAAGGTATTAAAAACCCTGAAGTTCGTATTGTTATCGTCCATGCTGCAGTAGGTGCTATCAATGAATCCGATATCATGTTGGCTTCTGCATCTAATGCAATCGTAATGGGCTTCAACGTACGTCCTGATGCTAATGTTCGCCGCGCTGCGGAAAATGAAAAGGTTGACCTTCGTACATATCGTGTAATCTATGATGCTATCAACGACGTTGAGTCTGCGATGCGTGGTATGTTAGCACCTCAATTCAAAGAGGTTATCGTTGGTCGCGCTGAAGTACGTCAAGTTATCTCTACACCTAAAGCAATTGTTGCTGGTTCTTATGTAACTGAAGGTCGTATTACTAACGACTCTGAAGTACGTTTGATCCGCGATGGCATCGTTGTATTTGAAGGTAAGGTTGACTCCTTACGCCGCTTCAAAGACGAAGTGAAAGAGGTTAAAACATCCTTCGAATGTGGTATTTCCTTGGAAGGTTACCGCGACGTGAAGGAAGGCGACGTTATCGAAGCATACTTAATGGAAGAAATTGCACCTCAATTCTAGGAGGTTTATATGAGTGACGTTCGTGTCAGAAAATTACAAGAATTTATCAAACAAGAGGTAAGTCAAATGTTGATGCGCGGGTTGAAAGACCCTCGCATCGGCTTTACTACAATCACTGATGTTCATGTAACAGGTGATTTACGGGAAGCTACGATTTATGTTTCCTTGTTTGGTTCTGATAAGGAAAAACAAGATACCCTTATCGCATTAAAGCATGCAGCTGGCCATATTCGTACTGAGCTTGGCAAAGTACTTAAATTGCGCCATATTCCTTCTATCACTTTTGATAAGGATACGTCTTTAGACTATAGCATGCATATCGAATCCCTTTTGAATGAAATCAAAAAGGATGAAGAAACAAATTAACACAAAGGATACAGAACATGAGTAAGATTACTATTAATCAATTACATATGGCTCTGTGTGAAGCTAATTCTATTATGCTAACCGTCCATGTTAGACCTGATGGCGATGCTATCGGGTCCATGGTGGCCTTTTACGAAGCCCTTATAGGACAAGGTAAAACTGTATATATGGTAGTGGATGATGTAGTTCCTGAGAAGTACTCATTCTTACGATATACGGACCACATCCATGATGTAGCGTACTTTGAAACTAATCCAGTTGATATTGATATGCTTATGGTTTTGGATGCTAGCACGTATGAGCGAATTGGCAAAGTAGGTGCACTCTGGAGTGCACCTATTTTTAATATAGACCACCATATTTCTAATACGGAATTTGCTGATCATCTATATTTGAAGCCAGAATTTGCTGCTACAGGTGAAATTGTTACGGACTTATGTACGAAATGGAATTGGCCTATCACTGAGTCGATGGGCACCGCATTATATATGGCGATTGCCACAGATTGTGGGTTCTTTAAATTTAGTAACACCACAGCTAATACCCTTGAAATGGCTGCTAAATGTGTAGCCGCAGGGGCTAGACCAAATGTTATTTCCGAAACGATTGAGGCCGTATCTGCTAGTCGTCTTGAATTAACTAAACAAGTAATGCAAACTATTGAGTTTCACAAGAATAATACGGTAGCGACCATTGATTTGAATCGAAAAGCTATGAATATTCTTGGAGATGATACTGATGGTTTTGTAGATATTATTAGAAATGTAGATACCGTTGATGTAGCGATTTTATTAAAAGCAGAAGCCGATGATAGAACTCGCGTAAGTTTACGCTCTAAAGGTATTGACGTAAACGCAGTGGCCAGTCACTTTGGTGGAGGCGGTCATATTCGCGCTGCAGGTTGCACTATTAATTTACCGTTAGAAGAGGCAAAACAAGCTCTTATTGAGGTAATTAAGTAATGGATGGCATTTTACCATTTTTAAAACCGCCTGGTATTACAAGTCATGATGCTGTAGCCATTTGTCGCCGTATTTTAAAAGAAAAGCGCATTGGTCATAGTGGTACACTTGATCCGATGGCTTATGGTGTATTACCTATATTTCTTGGTAAGGCTACGCGCCTCATAGAGTATACTGAAGGTTTTGATAAAACCTATGTAGCTGAATGTAAATTTGGAACTTTTACAGATACTGAAGATAGCTCTGGACAACCTGTATTACCTGATACAGATATGGTGTTGCGTGACGGTGTTGTATTGAATGAATCTATTCAATCTTCTGAGCTCTCTCTGTCTATACTTAAACCGACATTTGATGAATTGGTTACTACCTTGAATACCTTTGTAGGCATTCAAGATCAGCGGCCATCTAAGTATTCTGCTATTAAAGTAAATGGTATTCGAGCTTATGAATATGCACGAAAAGGGATTCCTGTAGAGTTACCATTACGTCAAATTCATATTAAACATATTGAATTAATAGCCTATGGATTCCCATACTTTACGGTTCGCGTAACTTGCTCAGGAGGTACTTATATTCGTTCGTTATTACGAGATATTTGCATTTCTCTGGGCATACCAGGTACTATGACATCTTTGGCACGTACTCAAGTAGGACCCTTTGATATCGGTTCCGCCAAAATGGCGGAAGAGTTAATGTTACATGGTGAAAGCCTTTTGCTACCAACGGATACGGCGGTATCTCATCTTTCACAAGTGACTGTAAATAGTGTACAATTAAAGATGATGGTGCAAGGCAAGGAATTGCCTGTTAACAGTGAATTTTCTTTCACTGAGCCAGATAATTTGTATAGAGCCTATGGACCACATGGTTTCATTGGCATTATGAAACGAACAAACCACTCTTTAAAGGTGGAAAAAAATATTTTTATTGAAGGATAAGTATGAAGCAAATACATTCGTTTGATGAACTACGTCAAATCAAAGATACAAAAGTATATGCCCTTGGTACCTTTGATGGCATTCATCGAGGTCATCAACGAGTTATACGTAAGGCTGTTGAGGAGGCTGCATCAGTTAATGGTGTTAGTATTATCATAACCTTTGAAGACCATCCGTTGACGATACTACATCCAGAACGAGTACCTAAACGGTTGATTCAAGAAGACATTATGAATACAGTCATTGAAAGCCTCCAGGTGGATTATATTTTGCGATTACCCATGACTGAAGCATTA
>URZS01000023.1 GCA_900552445.1 uncultured Veillonella sp.
TTACTTAAATTAGATTGCTCATCTGTAGAGCATACATATAAACATTATATCATTTTTATTATATTAAAAAAGAGACTTTGTAAAACAAAGTCTCTTTTTGTATCATATCAAAACAGGATATGCATTATTTAATGATTAGTACAGGGCAAGTGGAGTGGCTAGTTACATAGCTACTTACGCTACCCATGAATAAGCCTTTCAAAGGACCAAGGCCACGGCTACCCATTACGATAAGATCAGCATTGTATTTTTTAGCTACTGCAAGTAATGCAGGTCCTGGAGAGCCAACTTCGAATACGCTTTTAACTTTAACGCCTGTAGGAATTTCTTGTACTACATCGTTAAGAATTTCCTTACCAGTTTCTTCCATATCTTCAGCGATTTGCTCGGATACGTAGCCACCAGAGATTGGTGTTTGGTCGAAATTGGAAATAGCAGATACGATATTCGCAACGTGAACAACGATCAATTCAGCATGGTTGCGGTCTGCTACTGCAAGAGCATGCTCTAATGCACGTTTAGCATTTTCAGAACCATCAGTAGGTACGACAATAGTTTTGTAGGTAACCATAATAACCCCTCCTATTACTAATCCCTCAAAGGGGATATGATCAAAGATCGTTTAGCCTATACTAATATATTCTAGACTATCAAGGAAAACTCCTCTTTTTCCAAAAGGATTTATTACATTATAGCACAAATTATACAGAATTATACAAATAAAAGAATATTATGTGTATATTAGAGAACTTGTGAAGATTGATTAGTATTGAGAGTCGTAGTCAGCTTAAATCCATCTAGTATATCGATAAGCTCATGTGTAGCTAAACTAACACCTGATGGACCAATCATACGCGCTACAGCTACATTTCCTTCATTACCTAGGATGATTGTAGCACCAAAGGATACTGGAGCCGCTGCAGATGGATCAGACGTATTCGGATTTTTCATATGTCCTGCAAGATAGAACATTACATTTCCATCGATGATATGCGTTTCATAACGAGTAATGCTCGCCTTATTCACCTCAACCAGCTGTTTGAGGTAATAATCACCAAGCATTTGCTTAGCCATCATCGTCGGCATTCCTGTGCTGACTGCTTGTACAGGGATTGTAAAAGACTCTATATCGAGGCGAATATTATGTTTAGTGAAAGCAATCTTACCTTTTTCATTAAGACGAGTGAATCCTTTGGGATATGCAAACTTGATGCCTTCTGCCACACTAATGTCATTCGTTCCAGTTAAGAACTTTTTAACACCTTTAATAGCATTAGAAGTATTTTTATTGATCAGTTCAAAGGATGGAATCGTATGTTCCATCAAGCCAGCCTCCATAAAGTCCCCTTGAATTGGCGGATAGGTGCTAACCAAATTATAGCGATGTGTAGGATCTTTATCCATAATGAATTCCGCTTCAAACACAGATTGTACCGGCTCTGTAGAGGTCATTTCTGCATAAGATTTCGGCGTTGTTTTATCCCAACGAGCAGACGTGGCACCTTTCTTACTAAAGAAACCACCTACAATATCATTATGTTCAAAGGCATTGCTATGTTGACGCCAAATTCTCAAATACTCCTCACTAGACATGCCCTTAATCGGCACACCGTACCAAGTCGTATTCCATTCCTTTTGAGATACCCCATCTTGTGGTGTGTTATTACGCTTTGTGAAAGATACCGTATAAGCATCATCTTGAGTCGGACCAGCTAAGTTGAAGGAATAACCTTGAATATGCTCACTTTCACTACGCACATCCATATCTAGCATGACACCATCGGCTACGCGCCAAGGAATTGTAAAAGTATAACCATTTTTATAGTCCTTAACTACCGTGTTCATTTGAGTAGCATAGGATTTATATTGATCTGGCAAAATAGAGGCGGAATCCTTTTGAGACTCTACAATCCCCAAAGGTGTTTCAGGCGTACCTTGTAAGCCCTCTGCCATGATAGAGGTCATCCCCAAAGCCATAACAGCTAATGTTGCTGCAATCAAACGTAACTTCATAGGTCCTCCTATAACATATTATCCAAGAATGCTTTTGTTCTAGCGTTCTGTGGATTATTAAAAATCTGTTCTGGTGTTCCCTCTTCTTGAATAACACCATCTGCCATAAAGATGACACGGTCAGAAACTTCACGAGCAAAGTTCATTTCATGAGTTACGATAATCATCGTCATATGGTCATCGGCCAAGTGTTTGATAGTCTTAAGAACTTCCCCTGTAAGCTCAGGATCAAGAGCAGAGGTCGGTTCGTCAAAGAGCATAATTTCAGGGTTCATTGCTAGTGCACGAGCAATAGCTACACGTTGCTGTTGACCACCAGATAAACGTGATGGATACATATCACGTTTTTCCCAGAGCCCTACCTTCTTAAGTAATTGCTCTGCAATCGGTAGAATGTCTTCATCCTTCATGCCTTTTACCATACGCGGTGCAATCATAATGTTATCAAGCACAGTCATATGCGGAAATAAGTTGAAGGATTGAAATACCATGCCCATACGAAGCAATAAATCATGCTGTGTTTGAGGTGAAGCATATTTCACAACACCATCTACAGTGCTAGCAAGCACCGTACCATCTACGGTAATAGAGCCTCCATCAATCGTTTCCAATTGACCTAAGCAGCGCAAGAACGTAGATTTCCCAGAGCCAGAAGGACCGATGATAGAAACAATTTCCCCTCTATTCATTTTGAGCGATACATCGCGCAATACTGTTTGATTGTTAAAGCGTTTTTCAATACGCTCCATATTTACAAATGTCATAAGTACCTCTTACATCGTCGTATTAAGTATATAACTAGCACCTTAAGTAAAGATATGTTATCTACAAAATCGCATCTATAGACATCAAATAAAAGTATGTCACCTATAAAACTAGCTACATCATTACATACGATAAACTACCATAGAATTAGATTAATCTTCGTATACAGCAAATCTTCTTTCTAAGTAGTTGAAGATATTCGTCAAAACAAAGGTAAAGATCAAGTAGAATATTGCTGCCACTAAGAAGGCAGAAATATCAAAGTCACGTTGAACGATAGATTTAGTAATACGCAAGATATCATTCATCGCTAATACATACACAAGAGATGTATCTTTCAACAAGTTAATCGTTTCGTTCGCAAGCGGTGGCAATACGCGCTTAAACATTTGTGGCAAAATGATTTTGCGCATAGTTTGAGAGTACGTAGAACCAAGTACCTTTGCTCCTTCGTATTGACCACGAGAGATGGATTGAATACCACCGCGGAAAATTTCACATAAGTAAGCTGCGTAGTTTAATACAAAGGTAAGAACTGCTGCCGTCGCATCATCCATCTGAATGGCACCGTCTGTGATGATTGGTAATGCATAATAGACGAATAAAATTTGTAACATCAACGGTGTGCCACGCATTAAGTACACGAAAGCGTCTACTAGTTTATCTACTAAAGGCAATTTAGATAGGCGCAACATGGCCATTAATATACCGCCTGGAATCGATAGAATCCATACAATACAGAATAAAGATACGGTTACCTTTAAACCATCAGCGATAGTTGGGATAATCTGCAATAAATAATCTAACATGGAGGACTCCTTCAAAACACGACTAGAGAAGAGGCATCTGGCCTCTTCTCTAGTGTACATTTCGTTCTTTAATTATCAGTTGTACCTACTGACCATAGTACTATTAGTATACCACGAATCGTACTATTTAGCATCGCTCTTATCAAGGTCTGCGCTGGAGCCTAACCATTTTTCAGCGATTTTATCAGCAGTGCCGTCTTTTTTCATTTCAGCTAAGATACCATTGATTTTGTCACGCAAAGCAGTGTCTTCTTTACGGAAACCAACAGCAAAGTTATCTACACCGTAATCAGTACCTTCTACGATTTTGTATTTACCAGGCTCTTTTGTCATGAGGTAACGAGCAATAACGCCATCAGCAATAACCGCATCTACACGTCCAATGCCAAGATCCATGAAGGCACTTACGAAATCAGCATAGGATTTTATTTCTTTCACAGTTTTACCGCTTTCATCCTTTTGTAATGCAGCTTCACCAGTACTAGCTTGTTGTACGCCAACCACTTTACCAGCAAGATCAGCCTTACCTTTGATGGACTCATCTTCATTACGAACGATGATATATTGTTTATCTTTCATATATACATTGGAGAACAAAATATTTTTCTCCCGTTCAGGAGATACGGTCAAACCATTCCACAATGCGTCGATTTTTTTAGATTTCAATTCAGCTTCTTTACTAGACCAGTCGATAGCTTTGAATTCTACTTCCATGCCCGCACGTTTAGCTGCTTCTTTTGCCATATCGATGTCTAAGCCTACGATTTCGCCTTTATCATCTTTGAAGCCCATTGGAGGGAAGCTATCATCTAAACCAATGACAACTTTCTTAGGCAATTCTGTATTCGCTTTTTTAGCGTCCCCACCACAACCTGTTACAAATACCATCATAGATACAGCTGCAAGACCAACGGCCATCATCTTTTTCCAATTCATAACTATCCTCCACGGCGTTATCGCCTAATCTCTACAAACTTTTATGATTCGTACAGTTCATTTTCTGTACCCGATGATTGTATTATACTTTAGTTCGTTAAAGTTGTAAATAGTTAATTTGATAAATTTTTAGTTTTTTTAGTTTATGACTCTACAGTCTTATATTCGCTGCATCTATATGCTTAAAAATATGTTTTACACACAATCATTTATGATTTTTATAATGATGTATATAATAATTTATCTCATTGTTATGACTGCGTATGCTTATGGATGGCCTCTATCATAGCCATTTTGTCCTTATATGGTACTTGTGTTAAATCAAGGGGTATTACATAAATACCACCATGACCGTTCATAGCCTGCAACTCACGCCACCCTTCAGTAAAACCGATGATATGATCGTAATCGACAAAGACAAAATATTCATCCCCATTAAAGAGACTGTGAAAGTATTCTTTCACAGAAAAAGGCCTTCGCTTTAACACGAGGCCCTTTTCACAGATAAAAGCTTGACTTTCACCTAATCTATGAAGGGTCCACAATATGACGAGCAACAACAGATAATACCATACGCGTTCTACCCAGTCCGAAGGCATATATTTTACGATTAACGCACATACCACAAGACCGATGATGCGACCGGCCCACTGGATTCCGCGATGTATTTCTAAGCTCTGTTGTACGGCACCTGATGAAAAGCGTTCCATCGCCTCTTGTTTCGTCATGGTTTTCCTCACAAATTGAAAGTCTACTATATGTTTTTATTTACGGCACAAGCCCATAGCTTGTTCTACCTTGCGGTACATTACACTAGCTTTAGCTTGCGCCTTAGCAGCACCTTCATCGAGAATGATATCGAGTTCAGGACTTGCAATCAATTCATTATAGCGTTGTTGAATTGGTTCAAGCGTTGCTACTAAAAGGTCAGCGATATCGGATTTAAACACGCCATAACCTTTGCCTGCGTACATTTCTTCAATAGCTTCGTAGCTGTCTTTTGTGATAGCACGGTAAATGCCCATCAAGTTAGAAATGCCAGGTTTATTTTCTTTATCGTAACGCACTGCATTATCAGAGTCAGTTTGAGCGCGTTTCAATTTTTTCACAATCAAATCTGGTGCATCCAAAAGGCGAATTGTAGCATTTTGGTTATCATCAGATTTACTCATTTTCTTAGTTGGCTCTTGTAAGCTCATAACGCGAGCACCACCTTCTCCTACCTTGATATCAGGTACTACGAAAGTTTCACCAAATCTACGGTTAAAACGC
This sequence comes from uncultured Veillonella sp., assembly GCA_900552445.1. GTDB lineage: Bacteria > Bacillota > Negativicutes > Veillonellales > Veillonellaceae > Veillonella. Next base: position 5,796 of record URZS01000023.1, read on the forward strand.
TCTGCCAAATTACGAGTCAGCTCAAGATGTTGCTTTTGGTCCTCACCTACAGGAACATAGTTAGTACCATATAACAAAATATCTGCCGCCATCAATGGTGGATACGTAAGCAATGCTGTAGGAATAGAGTCACCTTGCTTTTGAGACTTATCTTTGTACTGTGTCATACGCTCTAATTCGCCAACATAGCTAATAGATTGCATAACCCAACCGAGTTTAACGTGTTCAGGTACTTCGGATTGTACAAACAATGTTACCTTTTTAGGATCGAGGCCAACAGCAAGGTACAATGCAGCCAAATTACGAGTATTTTGGAATAACTCTTTTGGATCTTGCGGTACAGTAATCGCATGTTGGTTAACGATACAATAATAACATTCATCAGTATCTTGATAGTCTAAGAAATTACGTAAAGCCCCCAAATAGTTACCAAGTGTTAACTCCCCACTTGGTTGGATGCCGGAAAATATAACTGCCATAATAGTCTCCCTATATTGAAATAAACCAACAGTGCCGAAGCACTGTTGGTTATATATATTATTCTACGGTTACAGATTTAGCCAAGTTACGTGGTTTATCTACATCTGCGCCGCGAGTAATCGCTGCGTAGTACGCCAATAATTGCAATGGTACAACCGCTAAGATTGGAGCGATGAATTTATTAGCACGAGGCACATAAATTGTATGGTCTACGTGTTTAGTTAATTCTTCGTCACCTTTCATACCGATACCGATTACAACAGCTTCACGCGCTTTTACTTCACGGATGTTGCTGATCATCTTGTCGTACACATCCTCTTGTGTAGCCAATGCGATAACAGGTACGCCTTCTTCAATAAGCGCTAATGTACCATGTTTCAACTCGCCACCAGCATATGCTTCAGCGTGGATATAAGAAATTTCTTTCAATTTCAAAGCACCTTCCATCGCTACTGCATAGTCGATAGCACGGCCCAAGAAGAACGCATCAGATTTGAAGCCATAATGTTTAGCAAAGGCTTTCATATCTTCATCTACTTCAAAGATTTCATGAATCAATGTAGGTAAGTTTTTAATACCGCAGATGATTTCTTCGCCTACAGCTGGATCCATTTTACCGTTCAATTGGCCAAGGTATACAGCGAACAACAAGCCTGCTACTAATTGAGTAGTATACGCTTTTGTAGACGCTACAGAGATTTCAGGACCAGCCCATGTGTAAACAGTGTTATCTGCTTCACGGGAAATACTGGAACCTACTACATTTGTAATTGCCAAGGATTTAGCACCATGACGTTTAGCCTCTTTCAAAGCAGACAATGTATCGGATGTTTCACCGGATTGGCTGATAACGATACATAATGTTTTATCATCAGTCAACGGATTACTATAACGGTACTCAGATGCTATTTCCACACTTACAGGAATGCGCGCCAAGTTTTCAATATATTGTTTTGTTACAAGACCTGCATGGTATGCTGTACCACATGCAACGATGAGGATTTTGTTGAAAGCTGCTACATCGTCAGCAGTCCAATTCAACTCATCAAAGATTACTGTTTTGCCATCTTCGGAGATGTGTGTACCGAATGTATCGCGAACTGCTTTAGGTTGGTCATGAATTTCTTTCAACATGAAGTGTTCATAACCGCCTTTTTCAGCAGCCTCTGCATTCCAGCTTACGTGGAATACTTCTTTATCGATAGCATTACCTTCACGGTCAAATACGGATACATTATCACGAGTTACGATAGCTAATTCGCCATCGCTCAAGATGTATGTGTCGCGTGTGTAGTTAATAATCGCTGGGATATCGGAGGCAACGAAGTTTTCACCTTTACCAAGACCGATAACCAATGGATTTTCTTTTTTAGTACAAATGATTTTGTCTGGCTCATCAGCACAGATGATTTCAAGAGCATACGCACCGTCAACACGAGCAAGCATGCGGCGTACAGTACCTACGAAATCACCATCGTACATATCTGCCAATAAGTGAGCTACTACTTCAGTATCAGTTTCAGATTTGAAATGGTACCCTTTTTCGATGAGCTCTTCTTTTAAAGGCATGTAGTTTTCAATGATACCGTTGTGAACAACAGCAAATTTACCATCTTCAGAGGAGTGAGGATGGGCATTCATATCGGATGGACGACCATGAGTAGCCCAACGAGTATGACCAATACCTACAGTCCCTTCATTAGGATCTGCTTTTACAATCGCCTCAAGATTAGCTAGACGGCCAACCTTTTTTTGAATTTTGATTACATTTTCAGCACCAATAATAGCGATGCCTGCAGAGTCATAACCACGGTATTCTAATTTCGCCATACCGTCCAATAAGAAATCAGATGCTTGATTAAAGCCAATGTATCCTACGATACCGCACATAAGTATATCCTCCTATAACTGGGGGCATTCTAGCCCCAGCCAACAACTAAGGCTAACAAATTAATGTTTTTAATTACTATTTTAACTATTCAACCAAATATACTTTGTCCCCATCGTTACCGATGGGATTTTTAATATCTGTTACGACATGAATGTGCCGGAAGAGCATCCGCTGATGATTCGATCACTCTTCACCTCGTCTACCCTAACGACTGCCTTCGCGGGTACTTGCGCTATTCGCCTTTACGAATTCGGACTTCCTTTCTATGATATACGGCAGAATTAGTACAAATATGAATTATGTACTGAGCTATATTATACTAAAAAAATCGATAAAATGTAAACCTTCGAACCTAATTCAAAGGCAAGAAAAAAGATTTTTTCTATACTTCACTGTATTTTCATTGCAAGAAATTATACTGCTATCAATCTATATTTTATACAATTAGATTTTGCTATATTTTCGAAATATATTTACAACATTTTGGAGATACTAATTATGAATAAAATAACCATAAAAAAGAAACATAAAACACGTAAAAATAACATACA